>JBCCEO010000064.1:0-17682 GCA_039030255.1 Planctomycetota bacterium
GAAAGGAAGCGGCTGCTGCTGCACCCGCTCCTGCATAGATAAAGTGACGACGATTGATCATGGATAAAGCAATGTTCGAGAAGAAATCGTTACCGCCAACTAAGGTGGATCAAAGCCACCTTTGCTAAACGGATGGCAGCGGGCGATGCGACATATCCCCTTCCAACTGCCAAACAAAAAACCGTATTTGCGAATACTCTGAATCATATATTCGCTGCAGGTGGGTTGATACCTACAATTTGGACCAATCAGCGGTGAAATCGCTTTCTGGTAAAACCGAACGCAAGCAATCAAAGCATAGGCAGGAAGCTTCGTAAGCGACATTTTTTCTGACGCCCTGCCTTCGGCAAAGTCTATATTTTCTGGCTCTTTTTCTTCCATCTCTGGCTAACTGAATGAGACACTTTGCTTGTAACTCGTGCTGTGGAATTACCCGGTTGCTGAGTATGAATGTCTCTTCACTTGGAGTCAACGATTGCTTCCTATCGTTCGACCGCCCCTACCATAGCTCCCTCGCGCTTGTTAGGCTCAATATCAAATTACAATCTTCCGACATGAGTCTCCAGCTTAGGAATAACAAAGGATGGCGAACGCTTCTTCTTGGATCTCCGAACGAAGCCAATGTTTTGATAGTAGCGGTATTCGCAAAGTATTTGACCTTGCAGCAAAGCTGGAGAACCCAGTCAACCTAAGTATCGGGCAGCCTGACTTTGACGTTCCTGATTCCGTCAAACAAGCCTGCGCCGACGCCATCGAAAACGGAAAAAACGCCTATTCTCCCTCGCAGGGAATCGGCCCACTTCGAGAACAACTCCAGCAACGCGTCGATGCTCGTTTTGAACATGCAGATCGCGAAGTCTTCGTGAGCTCAGGAACCAGTGGCGGCCTTCTGCTGGCCATTCTCAGCATGGTCAATCCTGGTGATGAAGTCATCATATTTGATCCGTACTTCGTCATGTACGTGCCGCTGGTCCAACTAGTTGGCGGCGTACCGGTCCTGATGAATACCTACCCCGATTTTCGAATTGACTTAAATAAAGTCGAGTCGGCTATCACCCCCAAGACCAAACTCATTTTATTCAACTCTCCTGGCAACCCAACCGGCGTCGCGACCTCTAAGGAAGAGGTCATTGGGTTGGCAAAACTCTCCGCAGAAAAGAACGTTGCGTTGCTATCGGACGAAATCTATAGCCAGTTTGTGTACGATGGAGAACTTGTCACACCTGCGGATTACAATCCAAACACAATTGTCATCGACGGATTTTCCAAGAGTCATGCAATGACAGGTTGGCGAGTTGGCTGGGTCCACGGTCCTAGCGTCGTGATTCAAACGATGATCAAGCTCCAACAATACTCGTTCGTTTGCGCACCGCAGCCGGCGCAGTGGGCAGGCTTGGCCGCCCTTGATGTCGAGATGACGCAATACCAGGCTGACTATCGCAAGAAACGCGACTTGTTAGTCAACGGTCTCCAGGAAGATTTCGAGTTCACGCAGCCCGGTGGAGCGTTCTACTTGTTCCCGAAAGTCCCCAACGGCACGGGCACAGAATTTGTAACGCGGGCCATCGAGAAAGATCTACTAATTATTCCGGGTGGAATTTTTAGTTCTCAAGATACACACGTCCGAATTTCCTATGCCGCACCAGACGAAACAATTCTAAAGGGAATTGAGATCCTCAAGGAATTGGTTCATTCCTAAGCGAGATTTGCGGCGAGGTGTGGCAGAGACTAGATTTTGGAACCGGAGCCTTTGGTGAGGGCCATGAAAGCGGATTCCAAATTGGTTTCTTTTTCAGCGAAACGTTTGAACGCAAATCCACCTTCAACTAAAGCCGTCGAGAGATTGCTAAAGTCCTCGATGGCATCACCCAGGGTGACCTCAAAAACTCCTTCCTTTTCTTCCACTTCAGTCACGGAGGATTGATTCGCAAGCATCTTGGCCGCATCTGCATTGCGCGAGGAATCGGCGAGTTCAATCTCCAGAACCGTCGTAGGACGCACCGCCTTGATAAGGTCTTCGATGGAAGAATTGAAACCCATTTCTCCACGATTGATAATGCCAACTTTATTACAGATGTCGGCGAGCTCTGGAAGAATGTGGCTACTAACGATGATCGTCTTCCCCATTTGGCCAAGCTTTCGCAACAGGTTTCGCATCTCGATTCGAGCGCGAGGATCTAGCCCTGAGAGCGGTTCGTCCAGGAGCAGGACTTGAGGATCATGCAGCAGGACCCGGGCCAGTCCCAGTCGCTGCGTTTGACCACGCGAGAGGGTATTCGCGTAGGCATCTCTTTTGAAATCCAAATCTACAACATCGAGCATCTCATTGCATCGTTCTCGACGTTTGGTGCCTTGAATACGATATGCGGCCGCAAAAAACTCAAGGTATTCAATAACTGTCATATCGTCATACACACCGAAAAAGTCTGGCATGTAACCGACCAACCTTCGTATCTCTTTGGGATCGGTGTAGATCGAATTGTCGCATACATAAGCTTCGCCGTAAGTTGGTGTTAGCAAGGTGGCGATGATACGCATGGTCGTCGTCTTGCCCGCGCCATTGGGCCCTATAAAACCGAATAGATCACCTTCCTCCAATTCCAGATTGATGCCGCGAATCGCGTACATGTCTCCGTATTTCTTCGTCAGGTTTGCAGTCTTAATCACAACAGAGCTCCAGCACGACTAGCATTAGTTCGAGGGTTGTTCGACGGGAATGATGAGGCGGCACCAAGTCTTATCCACTTCCTGGCTCGCTTCGAGATCGGCATTATTCGCTTCGTTTACTTGCAGGCTCGCCACCGGCGTTTTCAGGCTGCCAACTAGTATTGCCCGATCAGAATCCAAGAGATTACTTTGGTCGAGATACCCCTGATACCTATGCTGCAGAGACGTGTAGTTTTCTCCCGTCGCAGCTTTATGAAACATCATTAGTTCCACCAAACGGTCGAGCGAATTGCGATCCGCTGGATCCCATTTGGTAGTAGAAACTTTTTGATTCAAAGCCTTGCGCTCGTTTAGCTTTCGAGCAATATCCTTCGGAACGAGATCAGATGAAACAGAAATCGTTCCTCCGGCAGGTATTCGGCTATTAAGGCGATAGTACCAATTGTGGTAAAACAGCACAGGATTCAGGATATCTTCGTCGAAGGGGTTCTGAATTACTCCCTGCACTTGATCGACCCCGGTCAACTCACTTAGCTCGAATTCACTTTCGACTGTGACCTGATCAGTCCAACGCCCAACGATACACTTCGTTCCACCGGCGGCAACGCCAACATTGCGAATGGTTGATCCTCCCGTTCCACCAAAATCGATGTTATAAGCTGGCATGCCACGGTCAGTAGATAGCTGAGAACTCAGAGCCCCTAGACCACTACCAGGCAATCCTTGCCAATTCAGTTCGATAGGTTGCCCTCCAAATCGCTGCTCACCAGAAACTTCGATCCGCCGTGCATTGCCGCTGTAAACGTGCGACCAAACGATCCCATTGCGTTTTCCTGACTCAACATCAAAGTCAAATATTTGCACCGTATTCACCAACACGCCATTGGGGCGCGATTGGAGACAATAGAAAGTCAGACCGACCACGGTGCCAACTAGCACGAGCGACGAGAAATACCAACTAATGTCGGGACGTTTCAACCAACGTACGCTTACAAAATAATCAAGCGGCCCAACTAACAAGATAACGCCAATCAAAATGGCAGCTATCTGACCAAACGAAACGACTTGGACTTGAGAGAATACATCTAAAGTAGCCCGCAGTTGGCCGACCAAATCACGATAACCAAGATACGAGGAATCGCCAGAATCATCCTCGGAAGAACGATTCTCAAGCATACTCTCGTCCAAATATGGCTTTACAATCAACTGCCACAAGAGGCGCTGATCCTTCCATTTAAGCAATGCAGGATCACCCAAGTCGGAAGCAATCGTCCTTACCGTGCCATGACCGTGCGAGAAGCTCGCCCACCATGGGGTGCTGCGGTTAAGACTATCTGATAAAGATAGTTCGATTTGGCCCTTCGATAACTCGTACAAGACCACATCGAATTCGCGAACTCTTTCCTCCGTAGACAACATCGATTCCAAAACACCTGGATCGGTTACCCGGCCTTTGCCAATTACTTTGCCAGGTAAAAAATCTTGTATCGTGCCTGTACGAGCTGCCGTTTCTGAATTCTGAAACAGTTCCAGCGATTGAGTAGCAGCGGAAAAGACACAGCCACCACCTCGACGGACATATTCATCGATCGTGGACCATCTGGAAATCAACTCTTGAACTAGCTTGGGATCTGACGTAGACACAACCAGAAGATCGCAGGACTCAAGATCCATCCCACTTGGCGGAAGGTCTTTGCAATCGGTAAGCGTAACGCAAGTGAAATTAGAAGAGCTGCCATCGGCACTTGTCCGACTAAGCTTTTCCAAGCCCATCGAATCGCCGATCGCGATAACAAACGGTTGATCCGAGCCTAGAACCTTGTCGCTATCCGGAGCAATCTCCCCGCTAAACAAGACGTTTTCCGCAGCGCCAAGTACCTCAATTCGGATGGTGTAGTTTTTGCGACCGATGCGAATCGGCATCCATGATTCGCTTGCTCTACCCACCTCAAGTGGTTTTGTGTAGACGACTTCAACACCATCTCCATCTACGGAGAATACTTGCAAGATTCTAGCTTCAGTCTCCAGCGAGCCGGTCAGACGCACTCGTACTGGACAAACATGGCCGAGCTTCCAGTAGCCAGCAAATCCTGCTTGAACTTGTACCGCAGGCTGCCTACCGGGCTCTTGGCCAAAGACGGCACTCGCAAACACAAAGGACAACAAGAATGCGGCGCAAATGCGAAACGAGATGCCAGCAATAGGTGGTGAGCAATGTTGCATTAGTGGTTTGGGCGGGCTGCCTTCCGATCAACAGTTTTAGCCATGAGAACTTCCTGTATACGCTTGGCGAAGCGTATTGGCTCATCGTTGGTGCTCTTTTTTTGAGTCGCTATTTCAGTCTTTTCACCTTTAGATTCTTGAAATACACCACACTTTGGGGGTCATGAGCTTGCAGAGCAAAAGTGCCTTTATCAATCAGCCGCACAAAGGCATCTGAGGAAGCTTTTTGGCCTTCTGGCTCCGTGTAGTCAACCATGGTCTTGCCATTGATTTTCAGCTTAATGTTCTTGCCCTTGACAATTATCTCCTGCATATACCACTCGTCGTCCTTGATCCCAGGGTCTGCCACATCCCGAACACTATAGAGTCCGCTCGACTTCTTCTTGTCAGTGTGAGTCACGTTGACCTGGCACTCGAATCCATACTTGGGCCAGCCGGACTCCTGATAGCGCGTGTGAAAGTAGATTCCCGAGTTTGAACCCTTTGTAGTCTTGACCTCTGCCTTGAAGTGAAAGTCGGTGAAAGCCTTGTCTTGCCCAACGTAGAACAAATGAGCTCTTGGCCCGTTACAAACTAGTTGACCATCTTCCACCTTCCAGCTTTCGGGATTCTCCTTGGTGACTTTCCACCCCTTGAGGTCCTTCCCGTTAAACAATTCGATCCAACCTTCGTCTTTTTCTTGAGCCAAAGACGGAGAAACCAGAAGAACGAAGCAGGCAAGAGTCAGCAAGAGTCTAGGCATTTGGGAATCCTGAAGCATGAAAGTATTGTCGTTCCGGGGATCGGGAGCTCTATGCGGCTTGTCCAGTCCCTTTGCCCGACGTGATGTCACTCAGCGAGAGTTCTATTCTAATCCATATCCAGGCAGACAGAATGGACGATAGGAGCAATAACGATGCTCTCGGGCAATTCATCATGCTTACACAAGGTAACAGTAGAGACCAACTGATTTCGCTGCCTCAGTCTTGTATTTTTGGGTCGGACAAAATGCTAGATCGCAGTCGGGTGCTGGCTCAACTATTTATGAACGCATAGATCACCACCCCGATCCATTAAGCCTGCAAAGCTACTCTCTGGAAAACCCTGGAGAGAATCGATCTTTGGCGATACCAAAATCTTCCCAAGACAACTCAGAAAGTCGCGTTTGGGGATCGCGGATCTCTTGCCAATTCACTCTGCGTTCGTTTCCTCGTTCTAGAAACCAACCATTTTGAGTTGCTGCTTGGAAAGTAAACGAAAAGACTTCTTCGCCTTCGAGGTTAAGACAGCTGCATGCCCTTTCCATCTTCTCGTCATAGGCATTATCACTACCCTTGAATAAGAAGCGATTGAGCAAGAATACCGCCTCTGCGGAGTCTGGCCCCACCAACACTAAACTACTCGCTTCTGCGGGCGACTCATAAACGCAACTTTCACTGGTTCGATTGATACTGATTAAGGGATCCGCTATGTCCCCCGTTTCCAATCTCGCAAATCCTTTCCCACTATAAAAAGTTGAAGAGTCGCAGAAAATGCGGATATTTCGATCCACTTGAGGTCGGACTCCCGCAGGCGTTGCATTAGCCCCCAGAATCCAATCGCTTAGTGCTACCAAACAGTTGGTAAAACTCACGGTGCAAGGAATCGAACTTGTCAAATCTAAATTCGTTCCTATTGCAACGCCTTGCCCACGGAGCAGACAAGATTCAAATGAGATATCAACGTCCCGAAAACCGGATATTGCTAACGCATTAAATGCGGAGCTTTCCTCATCTGCCTGCTGTGGATTCTCTTCTATCTGGATTAGCGAAACGTTTGTCGCTTCCCGAGACTCCAAAGTTGCAGTGATGTTGTCCAAACGAAAATCCGAATTGCCGTTGGACTCAAAGAAGGCGATCGAGGTATCAACTGAATTTCTTGACGAGTCAAGTTCCAGCTCTAAGTCGCGAAGTTCAAGACTGGCGTTGTCGACGTTCCAAACACCCGCGCCATTGGCCACTTCGCGGATAAGCGTTGGAGCGACAACAATTTTAGATGGCACATCGGGATTTCCACGTATCTTTAGGCTCGCGTTACTACCGTCTACCACGGAGTCCAAAGTAACTGTTCCGCGAACTTCAATTTCGACGCCAGGTATGGCCTTCAGTTGCTCAACTGCAGCCGACAAACTGGACAGCCAACGAGACTCCTCAACGTTGGCGGGGCGAAACTGACTGACAACATAGATTCCGCCTAAACTATCGCCTGCTTCTGCAGATCCCGGAATATCAATTGCCCTCTCGCCGCTGGGCGGCTCTGCGCCTTGATTGTCGAGAGCAGGCACAATCGGCTCGCTGGCTAGATCCTCATCTCTTTTCGGCTCTGGCAGACTCAAGCGTTGATCTTTCGCACCTACGGCTGGCAATTCAAAACCGTTGGAGATAGCCTGCACACTTTGCAGCCACAAAGTGCTGCCGAGCAAGAATGCTAAAGCGACCAGCCAAGGCAAATTGGTTTCCACAAGCGATCGCTGCGTAAACGCTGGCGCAAACATCACTGTCGCAGGTAGCTGGCTTCGCGGCAGATCTTCCACTTCTGCCAACATCAGCAAATCGCTGATTAGGTCTTGAGGATTCTGATAGCGCGCCGATGGCTGCTTGGCCATCAATTTCATCATGATTGCGTAAACTTGATCACTTACATCATCCCTCCACCCTCTCGGATCTGGGGGAGGAACACTTCCGTGCTTCAAAAGTTTCTGCAACACCGTCCCTTCAGAGAACGGAGGCTTACCGGTCAACATGAAGAACAGAGAACAACCAAGTGAATATAAATCACTTCGAACATCTGCATCACGAGGGTTGCGTGCTTGCTCCGGAGATATGTAATCGAAAGTACCCAGCGTCACTCCGCTGGCTGTCGCGTCGTTAGAGGACTGATCCATCGACGTGTTTCGCGCCAGCCCCATATCCACAACCTTTATGACCCCGGTAGCCGTCACCAATAGATTCGAAGGTTTGACGTCTCGATGCACTACCTCCCGTTCATGGGCATGCGAAAGAGCTTCAGCAACTTGCCGAGTGTAAAAGATTGCGTCATCTATGCTGAGCGGCCCGTTCATTGCAACAAGGTCTCGAATGTTGACACCATCGATGAACTCAAAAACAATGTAATTCCACTGTTCTGCCTCGCCGATATAGTAAACCCTCGCGATGTGGGGATGATCCAGCCGAGCTGCAGCCTGAGCTTCTTGCCGAAACCGCCTAAGAGTATCGGGATCTTTCTTGGCTGCCGGGATCACCTTTACGGCAACAATTCGATCTAGTCTAAGGTCGCGGCCACGAAAAACTGCTCCCATACCACCGCCGCCAATCATCTGCTCAACGGCAAAGTGATCCAAGCGTTTGCCTTCCAACATGCTCGCCAACTCGGCCAGCGGAACGCTACGAAAATACTCCTCAGGAGCGGCAACAGGCAGTTGACTAATCTTTGTAAGCTGATTCTCGCCGCCTAGCTGGGATGATTGCGCAGGCTCAGAATGAAAGTCTTGCTGGAATGACTCCGTGGTTTGATTTTCCTTAGGGGTTTGGTTTTCCCTAGGTTGAGTCTTGCCGACATGGGTGAGATCCGCTGCTTCAACTTGTAGAGGCCCGCTCGATGTCTTCGTTAGATCCGAAGCGGCAGAGTCGTTGTCAGGAACAAGAGTCTCCCCATGCTCAGAGCCTGATTCGCTATTTTCAAGAGCGTCTGGCATGCAATAAGACCATCAAGATGAGATAAAGCGCTTCGTCCACACGATGCGTCGAATCGAGAGACAGTGGTCGCCGTCGCGCGAACCGCAAAAACTGAACCCAAGGTTTGAAAAGGGAAGAGCCAACTCATGCAATTCCGCGGAGTCAGCCGGATACGACCGATAAGTGTATCAGGGCGGCCAGGACAAGGTTGCACGAGTGCGAATGTTACAACAAACCATCTTTAAACAGGATAGATAGCTGGCAGAATGAGGTCAAACACACTTCTCGACTCGCGATGAGCAACGGATATTTTCCCTATTGGACATTCAGTTCTGCCAGTTGTAGGGGGCTGCAATGCAATGACTTACTTTTTTTCTGCTTTGATAAAGCGGAACTTCGTGCAGAAAACTAAGGGGAATCAGTCCCAATCACGACAGCGGTGGTATTGTCCCGTCCAGATTCTACCACCGCGCAATCCACAATCAATTTGGCTCGACCGCTGGCCCCTTCTTGTGACATCAGACTTTCGATGCGTGAGTCCCACAGTGCTTCTGTAACTCCATCGGAACATATCAAGAGCTTGTCACCCGGCTGGAGGTCCACAGAACCGATGTGAGGATTGAGGAATTTGTGATCGGCACCTAGCGCCTGATCCAAGACATTCCTTCGCGGGTGTGCCCTCGCCTCGCGTTCGCCGATTTGCCCTGCGCGTCGGAGCCAGCCAATATGTGAATGATCTTCTGAGATTTGCTCTAGTGCTTCATTTTGCATTCGATAAAGACGACTGTCACCGATATGAGCAAAATACACGCTGTTGCGTCGCAGCCAAACCAAGGTAAGTGTAGCGCCCATATCCCTGCAGTTTGGGTCGGAGCGCCCCAAACGCAACATGGCCTCGTGAATACTCCTGAAAAGCTCAAGCAACACTTCTTCAGTATGCTTGGACAACGAATCCTGTGCTGGAGAATCTGAGAAGCTCTCGTTGGGTAGCCGCAAAGTGATCTTCTCCAACGCGATACGACTAGCGAACTCACCCGAATTCTCACCACCCATGCCATCGCTGACGGCAAAAACGTATTCACCATCGCCAAAACGAGCTTGTCCCTCTTTTCCGAGATATTGAACCCCGGTATTGCTCAGCTTGAGCAATAGAAACGCATCTTCGTTGTTTGGCCGGAAACGCCCTCGATCGGTGCAACCCGACCACTCAAGCCGCAATTCTTCAGAAACTTGCACCGGTAGGGCGGCAGCCCCCTGTGCGGAACCTTGTGAGACATTCCACTCGGGGTCAACAATTGTCGCAAACTCAAAATCGATAGCACAAAAACGGCCGTCGCTTGCGCGGTAGGTAATATTCCTGGGAAACGGATCATCGTGTCGCACACCGTAATCAAGCAATTCCTTGAAGACGGCGGCCGCCTTATCATCCGATATGTGCTCCACGATAGAGCCGACATTGGATGTCACGATTTTCAGTTCCTGCGAATCTGACTCGAGCAACCGAGGCACAAAGGGACATTGACGCGACTCCAAGTATTTCAGAACTTCAACTTCATTCGCAAAGCGCTCTTCCGCCTGCGGGCCGCGAAAGTACTTGTGCACCCGACCATCGAAGCCAATCTTGACCAGCGCCCGCTGAGTATTCTTCGCTTCTCGCATAGAAGTCTGCTCACCGAATTAATTTCATCAACAACGAAATCCTTTGCCACTGGGTCTCGCTGGCCTTATACGAACAGCACGATTTTTCATGGATTCGAGTGTCGCATCAGAATAAAACTGCTTGGCACGCTCATATGCACTGGAGTGCTTTTCGCGAAGGAAATTCAATTTTTGCTTGGCTTTGGCTGTTGGACATATCCTTAAAAAATTGATTACAGGCACCCTGCACCAGTTTTCTACCGATGGGTTGTCAGCAATCGCCGTGAGCCGGTCAGTGCTCTCCCAATCTTGCAAGCGTGCCAAGTCCATGATCACGAGATCTGCAAGTTCTTGTTTCTTGAGAATCATGCGGAGTGCGGATGTTAGCGATTCACGCGACAGAGGGCTAGATTTTCTCGAAACGAAATATCGCAACGAGACGATCGCCTTGTAGGTTGCCGCAAAATCCTCCGTGTTCTTTAAATACAAGTTTTCAATTAGCGGAAGCCCGCCCTCACCAACCAGTTGCAAATAGCAGGAAAGCGTAGCAGTGCTGATGGTCCGATCCGCACCTGAGTCCGCGGCCTGTTGCAATTTCTTTCCAACCCATTGGCCCTCTTGTTTCGTGCCACATTTAGCGAGCACTGCAAACAGGATCTTTGTTTCAAAGCGAATGCTTGATGCCAAGTCTTTGTCACCGTCTGCAAAGGCTTCATGTTGACTCCAGAGTTTGCGAAGCCGGACAAATATTGCCCCTGAGTTCAATTCCAATTTCTCAAGTGCATCAAAATCCTCTTGTGAAGCCGACGCAAACTCGAGTTGAGCGTTTCGAGAAATCAATCTTGCTGGACTGGTCAGCATTGGATAGAAGCCAAGCAACCTTTCGACCCCTTTGGCAGAGTTCGTCATGCTCGGCATAAGTTCCGCCATTCCATCTTGAGCGATTCCCCAAGCAGTACTCCAAACCAGAGCATCCTCATTCACTTTTCCAAAAACTACATAAACGTCTTCCTCGGATCGATCCTTACTAGTCGCAAAACGACTTCCATTCGAAAGCTTGAGGTCTCCAGGCGCATGTTCATTAGGTTGCTTCAACACTTTCTCAACTACAAAGCCAACGGACTTGTCGTCTTGACGCATTTTCCCTTCCGAATTATCGGAGGCCCTGGCTAGTACGACAAAGTCGGCATCCAAATTCAGTTTGGCTAGTGTAGCGGAAAGTGATTGGGCAGCCGCAGTTGATGAGACGAAGGCAGTAAACCCTAAATATGCCCAGACCACTGCTGCGAATTGCAGTGTTTTCATGATCGATCTCCCTAACAAAGTCTTCAGCAGGAAGCCACTAAAACCAGCATATCGCAAATCCGGCTAGCAGGCATCGCGAAACAGATAATGTAAGATGCAAATATTCTGGGAGCGAATTAACGTCTCGTGCGGCGGCAACGATTGAGGTCAACAAAAAAAGCCGCACCCAAACAGCGCGGCTTTCTTTTTAATTGTGATCAAATGTATATTAACCAACTTCGTTGATCGTCTTGACAATTCGTGAAATGATCTTGTATGGATCAGCCTGCGAGTTCGGACGACGATCTTCCAAGTATCCCTTGTATCCGTTGTTTACAAAAGCATGAGGAACACGGACGGAAGCGCCCCGGTCGGCAACTCCCCAGCTGAACTTGTCAATCGACTGCGTTTCGTGAAGGCCAGTCAATCGCAAGTGATTGTCTGGACCATATGCAGCGATGTGCTCGTTGCGATTCTTTTCGAAGGCATCCATTAGGCTCTTGAAGTACTCTTCGCCACCTTCTTCTCGCATCTTCTTGGTTGAGAAGTTTGTGTGCATACCGGAACCATTCCAGTCACCTGTCACAGGCTTGCAATGAAACTCAATCGATAGACCATACTTTTCTGCGGTTCGCATGAGAAGGTAACGAGCAACCCAAAGGTCGTCGCAAACCTTCTTCGCTCCTGGCGAGAAGATCTGGAATTCCCATTGGCCTTTGGCTACTTCAGCATTGATGCCTTCGTGATTGATACCTGCATCCAAAACGGTATCGATGTGGTCTTCGACGCACTGGCGCGCAATGTCACCCATGTCGCCGTAGCCTACGCCGCAATAGTAAGTACCCTGAGGTCCCGGATAGCCATCCTCGGGGAAGCCGAATGGACGACCGTTCTCCATCAAGAAGTACTCTTGCTCAAATCCGATCCAAAGATCTGGATCGTCGTCGTAAGTTGAACGGAAGTTCGAGGCGTGAGGAGTCATGTCGGGGTTCAAAACCTCGCACATGACGATGTAGCCATTCTTTCGCCCGGAATCTGGATAGAGACCGACTGGCTTCAGCATGCAATCAGAACTGCTACCCTCTGCTTGCTCTGTAGAACTTCCATCAAAACCCCAAACCGGGCAATCATCAACGGACTTCGGTTCTTCGCTGACGATCTTTGTTTTGCCGCGCAGATTGGGCTCGGGTAGGTAACCGTCTAACCAGATGTACTCTAATTTGTATTTGCTATCTGAGGACATTCGTTGCATTCTTCTTTTGAAAACCTAACTGGCAGAATAGACACTCAGCCGCAAAAAGCCTGCAGTCAAAATCCCTCTACAGCTCGCAAACTCGCTGCCTAGCGAATTTCCCAATCCGCCTACGAGAGTACTCATGCATCGGCCTACCTCACCTGCAATGGAATACACCCGCAACCTTTTGTAGCATTCCGAAGAAACCCTACCCGGCAGTATCGCTACCGATCTTGAAATGCCACGAAAAGCGCCGAGACCACTGCACGCAGATGCAAATGCTAAGGCAACTCCCGTCGTTGTCGGGCACTAAAGTAACACGCTAACTAATAGCGTTCAAGTTGCCCTTAAGCTTTGTCCTGACTATCCAACTTACAAAGCTAAAGTTTAGAAATCCGGCCAAAGTTTCTGAGAAGGATTCACTGGAGTAAGCAAAGCGCGAAGAGATTTTAATTGCCAAAAACATAGGGCTTAGGAGGAATAGGCACCATTAGCAATTCTCGACTTAAACCATCCTGAGCTTCCTACACTCTTTCCACAACCTCTGAAACTTCGCAACTTTCGCCCTGCATGCGTTCTTTTAACTCCTTGCAAGCCGCATCCGGGTTGGAGCAAAGCGAACAGCTCGTTTCTCCCGCCTCGTTGGTCTGATTCGCAAGGCCACCGCAACTTCCGCTTATTTCACGACGTCCCATCATGACACCTACGGCCATACCAGCGATCACCAGCAGGAAAGCCAATAAAGTGACTCCAAAAACAAGCATCAAGGTCAACATTTTCGCACCTCGCTCAGATTCATCTTTCTGTTACGTGCCGAATCCATGCTATTGCCCCAAGTCTCCCACATCCTCTTGACGTTTGTTGTCGGAGCCAGCAACTTCTAAATCGAAGCCAGGTACCGCCTTGTTGAAATTTGTCGAAGTTGCCAACTCAGGATTACCGTCCGACTGGAGGCTGATCAACAGAACGGCCCAACCCTGCTCGTTCGCAACCTGGAGTCCTCTTTCGAAACCAAGCGACATTAGCCCCGTTGCGATGGCATCCGCCTTCGAGCAGGACTCGTCGATCACGGAAGCGGAAACGATTCGATCCCTCACCGGAAATCCAGTCCTAGGGTCGATGGTATGCGAGTAAAACTCGCCATCAGCAACAAAAAAATTGCGGTAGTTGCCACTTGTGGCCAGAGCCTGATCTTCCAATTCCAATACGTTCATGATTTCCCGTCGCTCGACAACAGGGCTTTCTAGCCCGACTCGCCAGGCGGTCCCATCCGGCTTCGCCTTCCCCACTCTGACTTCGCCACCTACCTCAACGAAATAGGATTCAATTCCTTGGTCCTCAAGTAGGATCACAAGGCGATCTACGGCATGACCTTTGGCAATGGCCGATAAATCCACTCGCAATTCCTTCCTGGCTTTCTTCAATGCGGGCTTGTCGCTTCCAAGCCGCACAGCCAGATGCTGCTGCCCAACATTGGCCAGCAATTGCGTCACGGCATCCGTCGCAGGTGCTTTATCTATTCTCCCCGGTGCACCAAAACCCCATAGATCCACCAAGGGTCCAACCGTTACATCAAATGCCCCACCGGTTGTCTGACCAACTGCTAAGGCCTCTTCAACCACTTGAGCCAACTCGCTAGAAACTTCTATCCATTGGTCAGCGGATTGACTCGCGTTGAACTTGGACAACTCAGAGTCCGGATCGTAGGTCGACATTTGACGATTCACCTGTTCCAACTCTGCATCAATCTGCCGAAAAAGATCGGCTATTTGATTTGTGTTCAACTCGGTGTCGAAGAATTTTACGACATAGGTCGTACCCATGGTCGCACCACTGGCCATCCGAATAGATTGTACATCGGAGGGACGCCTGCAACCGTTGATGATCACACTAATCAAGATCATAAGTAGGACAGGAGAACTACCTTTGAGTACTTGCATCAGTGTTAGCCTTGGGTTGCCGGACTTAGCCGCCGAAATCGTCGAAGGCGATGTTTTCTGGCTCGACGCCTAAATCGTCTAACATCTTGAAGACTGCCGAGTTCATCATTGGCGGGCCGCACAGATAGTATTCAATATCTTCCGGAGCTGAGTGACTGTCCAAGTAGTTTTCTTGTACTACTTGATGAATGAAGCCAACGTATCCGTCCCAGTTATCCTCTTCCTTGGGCTCAGAAAGTGCGATGTTAAACTTGAAGTTCGGAAAGTCTTCTTCAATACCCCGAAAATGGTCAATGTAGAACAACTCACGAGAGCTTCGACCGCCGTACCAGTACGAAACTTTTCGGTCCGTCTTGCGATTTTTGAAAAGCTCAAAAATGTGACTTCGAAGAGGAGCCATGCCAGCACCGCCTCCGATGTATACCATTTCATTCTGAGTATCTTTGATGAAGAACTCGCCGTAAGGTCCAGAAATAGTTACTTTGTCGCCAGGCTCCAATCCGAAAATGTAGGAACTCATTTTACCCGGCGGTGTTCCTTCAGGGGCTCGTGGATGCGGGGAAGCAACACGCACGTTGAGCATGATAATTCCCTTTTCGCCGGGATAGTTCGCCATTGAATACGCGCGAACAACCGGTTCATCTACCTTGGAAACATAACGCCAAACATCAAAGGCATCCCAATCTTCGTGGAATTCTTCTTCAATCTTGAAGTCTTTGTAGTGGACCGTGTGCGGCGGGCATTCAATTTGAATATAACCACCAGATTTAAAGTCTACTTGTTCGCCCTCTGGCAACTCCAGCACCAACTCTTTGATAAAGGTTGCAACGTTGCGATTCGATCGTACCGTGCACTCCCATTTCTTAGTTTCAAAAACTTCGGGCGGAACTTCGATCTTCATATCCTGCTTCACTGCAACTTGGCAGCTTAGACGCAATCCATCCTTAGCTTCTTTGTTATTGATGTGCGACTTTTCTGTTTCCAGGATTTCGCCACCGCCATCTAAAACTTTGACGATGCACTGGGCGCAAGTTCCTCCTCCGCCACAAGCGCTTGAGACGAAGATACCCTCCTCAGAAAGTGCTCCAAGGAGCTTACCGCCGGCGGGGACAGAGATCTTTTTCGTTTCATTGATTTCCAATTCCACGTCGCCAGAAGGAACAAAGGCAAGCTTGGCGAGCAGAATGATGATCACCAAAGCAATCACGACGATCGTGAATACAAAGACTCCGGCTGGAATTTCAAAGAGTAACATTGGAATATTTGCTCCACGTGCTTATTGCACAATTGCAATCTTTTAAAGTTGGATACCGGAAAATGCGAGGAAGGCCAAGGCAATCAGACCTACCGTGATAAAAGTGATACCCAATCCGCGTAGCCCGGCAGGAATGTCACTGTAGCGCATTTTCTCTCGCACTGCCGCGAGAGCCATGACTGCCAGAGCCCAGCCCACGCCAGATCCAAAACCAAATACAACCGCGCTGGAAAAATCATAGTCCCGTTGTTCCATCAGTAACGAACCGCCAAGGATAGCGCAGTTTACGGTGATCAGCGGAAGGAAGATTCCCAATGCGTTGTAAAGAGGCGGAAAGAACCGGTCCAAAACCATCTCTAGGATTTGCACACAAGCTGCAATCACACCGATGTAAGTTATCAGCCCAAGGAATGACAAATCGACGGCCGCGTACTCGTCGCCAAGCGTTTGGGCCAGCGCTCCTTCCTTCAAAACAAACTGATACAACAGATTATTGACTGGAACCGTAATTGTCTGGACTGCGATAACTGCAATCCCAAGACCAATCGCAGTCTTGACGTTTTTGGAGACAGCCAAAAACGTGCACATACCCAAAAAGAACGTCAGTGCGAGATTCTCGACGAAAACGGCTTTCAGGAACAAACTTAGGTAATACTCAAAGTCCATGCTTAGGCCTCCTCCACCTGGTCAGGTTTGAAGGAACGGATGATCCAAATGATGATTCCAATGATGAAAAACGCACTTGGGGAAAGCAGCATCAATCCATTCGGGTTGTACCAGCCTTCTTGTGTAATGGGCTTCATCAACGTGATGCCAAACAAACTTCCAGAACCAAAGAGTTCCCGGAAGAACGCGACCGCCATCAAAATAAAGCTGTAGCCAAGTCCGTTTCCGACTCCATCTAGAAAACTCATCTTGGGGTCGTTCTTCATGGCGAAGCCTTCTGCCCGTCCCATGACGATACAGTTGGTAATAATCAAACCGACAAAGACGCTAAGACGTTTGCTAATGTCAAACAGAAACGCCTTTAGGATCTGATCCACCAAGATCACCAACGAGGCTATAACAACCATCTGCACAATAATTCGTATACTGCTGGGGATGCGATGTCGAATCAAAGAAACTGAAGCACTTGCACAGCCTGTGACTGCGATGACCGCAATACTCATAACGAACGACGTCGACATTTGCGTCGTAACCGCCAAGGCCGAACAAATTCCCAGGATTTGCAAACCGATTGGATTGTTATCAAAAATCGGCTTCAGCAAAACCTCTTTTGCTGTTGGGGATGCCATTACTCGGCTCCTTGTTCAGATGCCAGTTTCTTGAAGTAGGGACCGAAGCCTTGATCGCTAAACCAGTATTTGAGCATCGTATCGACGCCTCGACTGGTAATAGTTGCACCAGACAATCCATCCACCATGTATTTCTTGGCCTCGCCCGCAGGAGATCCCTTAGCGACACCAACTTTGATATCTTCGTTCTTTGCCTCGGTAACAGCGACCTTCTCATCGAAAATCTTTTTGCCGACCCACATGGCCTTCCAGCGTTCGTTCTCCACCTCGCCACCAAGCCCAGGTGTTTCCGCATGCTCGTAGTAGGTCAATCCGCGAATCGTAGTTAGGTCCTTGTCGACTGCCACATAACCGTAAAGAGTAGACCACAATCCCATTCCGTAGACTGGGACGATAAACTGCTGTACCGCTTCTCCCTCTTTGACTAGGAAGACCCAAGTCTGTTTCTCGCGGA
>JBCCEO010000065.1:0-17680 GCA_039030255.1 Planctomycetota bacterium
TTGAAAGTTGTGTTTGGGACTCGGGCCCATTAGCAACTGCATGTTCAAGCCAGTTTTGTTACACTACTCTTGTCCGCGCGTTTGGGCATGAGTTTTTTGCCTTATTGTAGCAGTCCACCTTAACCCCCGATTCTCCACTGATGGAAAAACAACTTCTACTTGGTTTGCTGGCTTTACAGAATGAGTTTGTTAGCCTCGGGCAGCTAAAATCTGCCCTGGCTGAATCACTAGAAAGCGAACGCGACTTTCAAACTTGCCTTGTAGACCAGGCATCGATTTTGGCTCGACATCAAGAGGCACTTGAGGCTCTTTCAGAAATCTACCTAAAACGGCACGGCGGTAACGCCTCTGCCGCGTTGGAAAAGCTCTCCTCAGTTGAGGAAGCGCGCCAAGAGCTTTCGCAAATAATCAGCGCCAACAGCCCAGAAACATTTGGCACCATCTCATGGTTTTCCGATGCTTCTCGCACAGCAGACTATTCCAAGTTTACAACTCCAGCATCTTCCGCATTGCCGAGCGATGATCGCTTTCGTATCATCGAGAAACATGCAGAGGGTGGCTTGGGAGTCGTATTTTTAGCGGAAGATAGTCAATTACGACGCAAAGTCGCACTGAAGCAGATCAAGCCAGAGCGAGCGGACGAGTCGGTCTACCGAGAAAAATTTTCGCAAGAAGCGGAGATTACGGGACAGCTAGAACATCCCGGTATCGTCCCAATTTACGCATTGGGCACGGACGCAAACGGAAGGCCCTACTATGCCATGCGTTTCATCGAAGGTGAGAGCTTGCGCGATCGCATCAAGGATTTCCACAAGCTACTTGCAGATCGAAAGATTCGCTTTGACGGCCCCGAATTACGCGAACTCTTGCGACGGTTTATCGATGTGTGCAATGCAGTGGCTTACGCACATGAACGAGGTGTGCTCCATCGCGATCTGAAACCGGGTAATGTCATGCTTGGAAAATTCGGTGAGACGCTGCTCGTCGACTGGGGGCTGGCAAAGACTCTAGGGAGTCCAGAGTCGGAAGAAGAGGTGCAGTTAGAAGAGTCAACGCACTCCAAACAACCGCTCTCTGGCTCCGATACTCGTGAGGGCCAGTTCCTGGGCACCGCTGCCTATGCGCCACCAGAACAGCTTGAAGGTCGCATCAACGAGTTGTCGGAGCGGACCGATGTTTACAGTTTAGGGGCCATTTTGCATGAGATTCTCACTGGCAAACCACCTGTGTCATCGGCTTCCAGCACGTCCGAAGCGGTTCAACGAATCGGCGAAGTTCAGTCCAGATTAAGCACGCTACCTGGACGGCCAAAACCCCTAGTCGCAATTGCACAAAAGGCGTTGCAAATCGATCCGGAAGATAGATTTCTTGCTGCGACCAATCTGAAGATCGATGTGCAGAACTGGCTCGACGACAGTCGCGTTGCAGCCTACGCTGAGCCGATTCACGAAGCACTATTTCGATGGAGTCGCCAACACAGAACCGCCGCCTTGTCTGCCGTCATTACGGTGGCAGCAGTCGGAGTCCTAGGCCTAGTCTACGGTTTTTGGAGCAATCGCTATTCAACACTATTGGCGGAGAAACGAGTTGCCGACCAGCAAAATCTCCGCCGAAGTGTAGTCGATTCTCTGACGGAAGCGGTCAACGACGGAGACAACACGCTCGTCATTGAACGACTTCGTGAGTTGGAGGTTCAAATTGGTTCATTGAACATCGATGAAACTCTGCTTCTAGCCCAACAGCTTATGTTCAATCAGCAGTTGGACGAAGCTCTTCAAATACTGGAATCAACGCGATTTACTGAGCTCGAGGGATCGCAGAAAGCGCGATGGCAGTTCTTAGTTGGAGATATCATATACGGAACCGACCGAGATGAAGAGGGAGCTCAGCTGCTTGCACAAGCTGCTGCTAGTGGATTCTTGCCAAGGAGCGAAAATTTCTACGTCAAGGGGATGCTCGCTGAAACTCCGACGGAAGCAAAAGCTCTCCTGGCGATGGCTCTCGACAGCGACCCCCGAAATAGTTTCATTCGCGAAAGATTGGCGTTGACCCAAGCCGTACTCGGTAATCTCCAAGAAGCCATCGAAACTGCAGATCGAGGTCAGGAGCTACACCCCGACAACTGGCGTTATGCCGCGGTTCGTGGACTAGCTTACGCGCTCGCAGGCGATTCGGAACAGGTGGGGCCGGAGTTGGAGGAGTTGCCCTCCATTCCTCAGGCAACCGAGTATGCAAGGCTCGTTCGTCTCGCGAATTCCATCTATAGCTATCTTGCATCGCAAGTAGGAGGTTCTAAGCGTCTTGGTTTTGCGGAGTTCAGCGATTTCATTAACGGGCTGTCATCACTTAGATCGCAATCTGCTGAAAAAGATGGGCTCGCAAGGTCCGTACCGAAGTTGGCTTGGTTCATGACACTTCAAGAGTCTGTTGCGTTGCCCAAGAATATTTTCGCAATGACGATGTGGTCGACACAGGGAAAAAGCGAAACTTTCGAAAAGCTAGCGGAGCTGCTGCCCGAGAACAAGCTCGTGAATACCCTTGCATGTGGTGTGCTCCTGCTGAAAACCCAGGATTCACAAGATGAGGAACTCATGCGAAAGCTTCTGCATCGCGCTTCTCTAGCTCGTGACGCGTCGGAGAGTATTGAGGGGCTGGACGACACTATCGCACTGATCGTTAGTGGAGGCCTCGGCCAACGGGAAGGGCTCATCAATGACGACCCAACTTTAAGGCCACAACAACGAGCCTGGGTCGCCGAATGGCATGAGTTTCTTAAAAAACATGCCACCGGTGAAACACCGCTGCGCGAAGACGCCTACTTCCCGATTTGGGGTTTGCTGATGCGGAATGGATTTGCTGAAGATGCGTTGATTGTCGCAAAATATCAGACTGAACGTGCAGACTTAGAACCGCAACTACTTCGGCACTGGGAAGGAAGGCTTGATCTCACGGCGGAACGGTCTCTGAGTCAAAAATTGATCGAAGATATGGCGAATGATGCCAGGTGGTATCCAGAGCGGGCAAAGACTCAAAATTTGGACGCCGATGATTCGCAGAACGAATCCAGCAACTGATTCTCTTGCTCCCGAAGCCAAGAGAATTCCTTCGTTTTCACAGCACGCTTGACCAGACTCGCATGAGATTGAGTTGATATCGGCTTCCCAATGCGTACCTGAGCTGCCGCAATCGCCAGCAAGTAGATCGCGACATAAAAGTCACGCGGCAACTCCGACTCATTCCTGTTTCTCCCGCGTACCTTTGCAACCGACCTGATCTCGTTGCATAGAGTCGCATCTTCCGAACGATAGAATGCATCGCTCAAACTGGACTCTTCATCCAGTGTAGACTCGATGAGCCAACTCTTGAGCGGTGCCTCACAAAGATCAGACCATGCGGATGCAAGATCTTGTTCTGAAGAGAATAGTGCGGGAGCCGCGTCAATCTTCTCGATTAGGAAAACCGCATTGGAATCGGTCGAATCTAGTTCGAAACCGCATGAATAGTCCGAGTCGGAATCGAAGGCTCTGATTCGCATGTGCCCTGGACGATGTAGAAGCTCAAGGAGAGCGTCTGTTTCGGCTCGTACCGCAGACTCTGTTTCTGAGTTAGATTCTGTAATCGCATAGTCAGCCACATGTTCCTCTAGAATACGCTTAAAGCGGCGGCGCATATTCACCATCGCGCTTGATACCTTACTGGGCCCTCGAAAACCATACTTCTCTGCCAACACTGTATAGCCTGGAGCTTTCGAATTGAGCATTGCTGGTCGTAGTGCCTGCTCTTCAAAGAGCTTCCAGTGAGTAAGCTTTCCCTTGTCGCTACATTCACGGCGAACGTCTTCGAAGACTCTTGCCAGCAGCCGATTGGCCCAACTCACATCGAAGTCTGTTTGATTGAAATCATCTGCAGGCTCCAAGCCCTCTATTGCGTCGAGACTCACTTCTTCTCCTTTCGTTCGGCGCTTGTACGAATTCACATGGTTCGAAAGCGAGCGCCCCAGGTACTCACGCATTGAAATTGATGGCTCGCGAGCCTTCTTCTCCAAGAACTTTGCAAGGAGTTTTGAAGAGCCATCTTCGCCGAGAAACCGCTCCGCCCAAAAGCTCTGTAGAACATCCTCTGCCTCTGTTTGGTCTAGTTTTTTGGAGTAGCAGAGGTAATCAATCAATGGAGGTGAATAAACCTCGAAGAAAGTAGCCACCGCCCTTTCGCGGTCAGTGCTATTACCATTAGCAGCATCGGCGATTAGTGAAAAAACGGTTGATTTTTCAAGAAACATAGTTGACTCCAAATCTTTCCCCGAATTTGCAAGAAACCACCCTCAGTACAAGAGAAATATAAGACCGCTGCGCGGCACCAAGAGATTTTATTGATAGTTCCAAGAGTTGATCCGATCCTGTCGCAAGTAAGGTTCAGTCCCCATACGGAGTTGGCAATCTACGAAAAATGTAGATGCAATTTAACCTCAAGTTAGTAGGTACGTACGTTCTTCTTGCCTGCTTCCAGCGTAATTTCAGATCGTACGGCTTCTTCGCCTGCATGCTTGCGATGCACTTCCTTGCCGTCGACCTCCATGACATTGTTCGTCGATCCACTGTAGCCCGGACGGAACTCGTAGATGCCTGTGTGCGTGACCTGGATGAAACCGCGTGTGACGCGCACGCCGCCTTCTGGGTAGGGCGTTGGGTGAACTCCACCGAATTTTTCCAGCTTTAGAGTCTTTACCGGAGTCATCGCATCGTAGTCGGCTTCCGGGTCGTAGCTTCCTTCGTAAACGGACACCACAGGATCGACAAACTGCTTACCCCAGCGGCTGCTTCCGCCATCGACCTTTCCTGCCCCAACCATGTTGGACTGTCCCGAGAGGATGAAGACCTTCACTGTTTCGGTCGAACTCTCTTCCTGGGAATACAAGCGCGAGCCAAGAACTTTCAGGCAGAGTAATACACAGACCAAATGCAAAAGGAATCGAAAAGGCTGCTTATTCATGTACTTATGTAGGCTGGCGGGAAATGGGCAAGAGATTTTGATTGTGCAGTATAGCCACAATGAGGAGAAACGACGACGATTCTCTGGCTACGAGCATCGTCTTACACGAACGGCAAGCGAAGTCACTCAGGTGTATTCAGTAGATCCATTGCTGCGTCGATCTGGGAGACTAATTCCGGGTTGGTGAGTTCTCCAGCGGTGGAATCAAAGTTGTCTTGGAAGCTTGGAACGGAGATGCTGGCCCGTACGTCCATTCCGAAATGCGGTGCGGATTCGGTTGCGATTTTAAGCACATTTGAAGCGCCGCGAGCGCCTGGGCTGGTGGCAAGTAAGATCATGGGCTTGTCTTGGTAGACTTTTCGGTCGATGCGAGAAGTCCAATCGAAGAGATTCTTGTAGGCGGCCGTGTAAAGCCCATTGTGCTCCGCAAAAGAGACTAGCACCACATCGGATGAACCGATCTTTGCGTAGAAATCTTGAGCCAGAGCGGGTACTCCGCCTGCCTCCTCGCGATCCGGCCGGTAAAGCGCAAGCTCATAATCGTCCAGATCCAATGTCTCGATCGTAGCATCCGGCGTCTTGGTGCTTTTCAGTCGATTCGCGACGTACATGACGAGTTGCTTGTTGATCGAGATTTTGCTGTTGCTGGCGGCGAAAGCGAGTATTTTCATTTTGGTTTCAGAGTTCAGGGTGCGATAGTTTGTTTTAGTCCGAGGCAAGTGGGCGCGTTTCTGGCATCGCGCTAGCATGCATGCGATGAAGTCCTAGCCTCCGCTACCATTCTTTCGACATCGATCGAAAAGACAATGGTGGATAGGTGCTTTGCAGAAAACGCAAAGAGCGGTAACAGCTGGCAGATGTTCATAGAGAATGTGCGAACGCGGATCACCGGGACCAGGGGAAATTGCGCGCGACGGCCGACGAGAAATTATGGATGCAGTTAACCGCAGGGTGCAAGCCTCGTGTCAAATCCGGCTGTACGTACACGAGCATGCGCTAAGGCGTACTCTGAGTAGTGGACTCGGACGGAGCAGCGCGTTTGCTTTTGGGTGTTGGCACGACGGACTGGAAGTCGATTTTCTCTTCGACCACATCCTCAATTGCGGAACGCGAAGCATACTTGCCGTCATATCCATAGGAGTAGGAATAGTAATCCAAGTTGTAGCCTTCTGTACCCGAGATGCCGTTGATGACGACTCCCAGAATATTGGCTCCTACTGATTTGAGATTCCGGATGCTTTCGGCCGCTGTAGGCTTCGAATCGCGACGTAGTCGGAATGTTAGCATTACGCCATCGACGCGAGCTGCGACAGCAGTGGCGTCGGCGACCGCCAGAACAGGCGGCGTATCGATGATGACATAGTCGTAAGCTTTCTTCGCCGAGTCGAGAACTTCTTGGAAGCGCTGGTGGCTGACAATCTCAGAAGGATTTGCCATCGGTTTGGAACTGGCAAGCAAAGTTAGATTCTTAATCGGCGTTGGCGTGAGGGCGGAAGCAAGCGTTGTCTTACCTAGGATGACCTCTCCGATTCCCATCGCATCTTCTTTACCGAAGAGGCCAGAGATTTTGGGGCGGCGCATGTCAGCGTCAATTAGCAGCACGGACCTTCCCGACTGGGCGATCGAGACAGCCAAGTTGGCTGACATGGTCGATTTTCCGTCGCCCGGGCAGGGACTGGTAACCTGAATCGTCCGATGATCTTCGCTCATTTCACTGAAGTAAACATTTGTTCGCACTGCACGGAAGGCCTCATTGGCGTCGCGAATGGCACCGTCAACGGTACAGACTGAAGCGTCAATTCCCACACGTGAATTGGCGTTTGAGAAATCCATCAGCGGGATGTGTCCGAGAATCGCAGTCCCTAGGGCAGAAGAAATTTCTTCTGGGCTGCGGAAGCTTTGGTCAAGCCATTCTGCAAGGAATCCAACGCCAATCACCAAACCAAAACCGGCTATTGCCCCAATCAGAAGGAAGGGCATCCAATTCGGGCCATGGAAGGAACCTTTCAATGCCGGTGTAAGTGTTTCCATCGAGCGTTGGCTGGTTTTCGGTAGGATCTGGATTCGGTTGACTGTGCTGTTAAATCCATCGAGAAGCAGTTGAATCGAAGCGAGTTCGCTGTTGAGGAGCTTGTTCTTATTTACAAATCCTTGTAGCTCTTTCGATTTTTGCTCGGCTTCTCCGGCGAGCGTTTTCATCAGGCTCTCTTCCTTGCCCAAGGTGGCAAGTCGCTCGTAAATGGAGCTTTTCCAGACTTCCAATTGCTCGGACGAAGTCAAACCCGAATTGGTCATATGCTGTGCTTCGGCTTGAAGCTTCCGTTCGGAGTCAGCAAGACGGTTGATTTGGCTGGAAAGAAGCGTCATCCTTCGCCGAGTCGTCGCAACGGATGGGTGTTGTTCACCCACGTTATCTAGCAATTCTTGCTCGCGAATTTGAAGAAGCATTAGCTCGCGGCGTTGCTCGGCACTTGAGAAAGCCATCTGGTTTTGTTTCTGTGAGCTGGCAGCTAGTTCTTGGTCGCCGGTTGCAATGGAGCTTAACCCAATGTCGTTGGCCAGCATTAGTAGGATTCCATCGACGGAACGGTTTTGCTTCTGTGCCTCATCGATCTGCTGCAGCGTGGCTTGCAACTTCTGTCGCTCGATCTGAATTTGGTTGATGTTGTCGTTGATGGCGATGCTGTTTTCTGCAAACTGGTTGCGTGCTTCGTCACCCAGCCAAACCATGGGAGCCTCAAGACGAAAAGCAGCATGTTTCTCGGCCAAGTTTGTGTAGGAGGCCCGCAAATTGTTTTGTGCCTTGGTCACTGCAAGGATTACTTCGTCGCCCAAGCTGCGGTAGGCTTCCTCAAGATAGGTCTCGTAGCCAGCGATGATCGAGTCGATAACTAATTTGCCGGTGTCCGAATCTTCGCAAACAAAGCTGATATCGAGCAAAGCTGTGTTTGAATCGCGGCCAGAAGGATTCACCGATAGTCTATCGTCGTCCAAAATCCAACCGCGAATGTCGTCTTGGCTGCGGCCCTTCAGTAGTGGAAGCTCATCCAGTTTGCCAATCTCGATGGCCCGATCAATAACACGGGTACTCTTGATGATACGTGACTCATCCAAACGCGAAGAGCCTCGGATTCCATCTTGGTCCATCGCGTCGAGTCCCGTCTTAGACGTGTCGGGATAGACGACTTGAACCAGAGCAAACGAACGGTAGGTTGGCTTTTGCCGCTTGAATACAACGTATCCCATGGAGACGCCGACAATCGCCCCGAAGAAGGCAAGCCACTTCCAACGCCAGAGAATCTTGGTGACGTCTAATCCAGATGGCAGCCCATCTACGGGGTAGTTGGCTGCATTATCAGCGGATAAATATGAAGATTCTTGCATGGCCGGAGTCAACCTGGACTGTAAAAGAGGCACAGAGCCGAACGAAATATCAACGCACGATGGGCGCAGAGTTGGCGCGATTAATACGTTGTTTCGAACTCTGGATTTCGAGAGTTGAGGGCCAAGCTAGCCTTTGCTCGTCTTGCAGTCTGGAATCCTCTTACAGCCCTAATAACCGTTAACGTTTCAAACGGAATGCTAGTAATCAAATTGAAGCGCTGCGCCTCGATCGGAATCTGGGGAGTGCTTTTGACGTTACTATTTTGGGCTCGCCGGATGAGCTAGTAGAAGCGAGCCTTCCCAGTTCTTCCTTGCATCTTGATCTAAAGGCACGTCCGCGCAGAGAACGCGGATGTAGAATTCTGTCCCTTCAATGCGACGTGCTTCTCGCACATTCCAATCAGCCGCAGGAGACTTCGTTCAACTTAGGATCTTCCAACGGGAAGTATTCATCGACGACGCTATAGAATTCCTCGGGCGACTCCACCTTTGCAACATGCGCGCGAAAGTGACGTGCCCCGAACTTGCCTTGAGCATAGCAGCAGGCAAACTTACGCATCAGATGCGTGCCCTTCTGAACTCCAAAGCGATCCACTACCAACTTGTAATGACGCAGCATGCAATCGCGTTGTTCTTCCAAGGTAGGCTCTGGAGGAATCTCCTCACCTCGCAGTGCTGCTGCAGCTTGGGCAAATAACCATGGCCGACCCAATGCAGCCCGAGCGATCATCACACCATCGACCCGATAATTCTCGAAGGCGTAGATCACTTTTTCGACGCTATCCAAGTCACCATTGCCGATCAATGGAATGTTTCGGAGATGGTCTTTGAGTTCAGAAATCTTGTCCCAGTCGGCCGAGCCCTTGAAGTACATATCTGCAGTGCGACCATGCACCGTTAGTGCCGAGGCTCCCGCCTCCTCCACAACTTTGGCGACTTCCTTTGCATTGGCATTGTTGCGTGTGCAGCCCAGGCGAATCTTTGCAGTGACCGGCGTTGGGGAACATGCTCTAACCAAGTGGCTAATGATCGCAAACATGCGATCGGGTTGCTTCAGCAAGTAAGAACCGCTGTGGGCTTTCTGCGTGACTTGTTTGACGGGGCAGCCAAAGTTGATATCCACGATGCTGACTTCGTATTCTTCGACCAACCGCGAGCCCACTTTAGCCATTGTCTCAGGGTCGTTATCCCAAATCTGGACAGCTAGCGGACGGGCTTCGTCCTTGACGCCCCATAATCGATCGGGGTGTTCGGCCTCATGTTCATCGAGCCAAACGAATCCTCTTGCGTTGACCATTTCCGTGGCTTGCAATCCTACGCCGCCATAATCGCGTACGATTTGGCGATAGGCATAGTTGGTAAAGCCTGCCATCGGTGCTTGCAGAATGGGTGGGTCCAAAGTCAATGGACCAATTTGCAATGGCTCGACATTGCGCGTTAGTTTCACTGGCAGCTTATCTTGCGTATGGCCAGATGGGATAGAGCCAGAGATGTTTAGGGTGGATCGATTCACCATGGCTTGGCAGGTCTAAGCAGTACTTGTCAGTTGTTTGCGCTTGTCTCGCACATTGGAAGACTTGCCCCCAAAGTCGGTGAGGGCAAGTTCAATTAAGATCCGCTACGAAAGCCGTGTTTGTTCGAAAGGACAAACACGGGTCGTGCAGACGTATTCTCGCTAGAGTTTTCCAAATCGTAAAGCTGGAAAATCGAAAGATCCAGCAACCGGCCAGAACCTAGTCTTGGTTCCGTGGCCGACCAGCGAACTTGTCGCTAGTATTCGTTGCCAGATCCATTAGAGGATTCGGTCTCCATGATTTCGCTACGCTTGGCGACTTGTCGAATCGTCCGCTGATTCACTTCTTGAAGCAGTTTGGCCATCGCGTCGTCGAAAGGCATGGCTCCTAGGTCGCCATCGATCCGATCACGCAAAGCGATTGCACCTGCTTCAGCTTCCTTGGGGCCAACGACGGCCATGTAAGGAATGAGCTCGAGTTGGGCGTCGCGGATTTTGGCTTGCACCTTCGCACCTCGCAAATCGGTGGAAACACGCAATCCTGCCGCTGACATCTTTTGTTCCAGATCCAGGGCGTAGTCGTTGGTCTTTTCACTGAGCGGCAAAATGCGAACTTGCTCTGGTGCGAGCCACAATGGAAATGCTCCCGCAAAATGTTCGATCAGCATTCCAACGAAACGCTCCATCGAACCGAAGGGCGCGCGGTGAATCATCACCGGTTGATGCATTCCATTGTCCGAGCCAACGTATTCCAGCTTAAAGCGTTCGGGCAAATTGTAGTCCAGTTGGACCGTGCCAAGTTGCCATTGTCGGCCGATGCAGTCTCGAACCATGAAGTCTGCTTTCGGGCCATAAAACGCGGCCTCACCCTCTTCGGCGTGATAATCCAGCCCACTCTCTTCCAGCACGCGGCGCAAAGCGGCTTCGGCCTTAGTCCAGTTTTCTTCACTGCCGACGTACTTATCGCTTTTGGGATCCCGCAACGACAATTGCACGCGGTAGTCGTCCAGTCCTACACTTTCGAGCACGAAACGAGTCAACTCGATCGTGTTCCGGAATTCTTCTTCGACTTGCTCCGGAGTACAGAAAATATGAGCATCGTCTTGGGTGAGTCCGCGGACGCGCAGCATCCCATTAAGCTCGCCCGTTTGTTCATAGCGATAGACAGTTCCAAACTCCATCAATCGCAACGGCAGATGCTTGTAGGAACGCGGTTGTGCCTTGAAAATTTGGGCATGGTGAGGGCAATTCATGGGTTTCACCAAGTAACGCTCATGTTGCCGCTGCCACGTTTGCAAGATTTCGACGCGGGTTTCGATGGGATCGGTGGGTTTATAGTCGGCTAACTCGACGCCTAGGACTTCCGCCGCATCGCTCAGACGCATTTCTTCGTCGGCGCTCAGTCCATCTTCACTTTGAAGTCGGTCAATCCAAGCGTCGACCAATCCGCCAGCTTGCTCGACGAAGATCGGTGGAAACTGACTGTCGCGATAGTAGGGAAAGTGCCCGCTGGTTTCGTAGAGTTCGACACGACCAATGTGCGGGCTATAAACGGGTTCGTAGCCTCGGCTCAGAAGTTCATTTCTGAGGAAATCTTCCAGCAGCACGCGGACTCGTGCACCCTTGGGCAGCCAAAGGCAGAGTCCGCCTCCCACATCGGGATTGATTTGGAACAGCCCCATCTTTTTGCCAAGTACGCGGTGGTCGCGTCGCTTGGCTTCTTCGAGCTGGTCGAGATAGGCTTGCTGATCTTTGCTATTGAAAAAGGCAGTGCCATACAATCGTTGCAACTGCTTACCCTTCGAATCGCCTTTCCAGTACGCTCCAGCGACGCTCAGCAGTTTGAACGCTTTGATTTTACTTGCATCAGGAATGTGAGGGCCGCGGCAAAGATCGACGAATTCTCCTTGGCGATAAAACCCAAGTTGTTCGTGAGCAGCCAGCCCCGTTTCGATGTGCTCGACTTTGAAAGTCTGCTTTAAGTCTTGGCAGAGCTCGATGGCTTCGCCTCTTCCCAAAGAGAATTGCTCGAAGGGCTCGCCATCCTTGATGATCTTGGCCATCTCCTTTTCGATGGCCGCGAAATCATCCGCGCTTAGCTTGTGGTCGAGCTCAAAGTCATAATAGAAACCATTGTTGATGGTCGGACCAAAGGCCAGCGACACACCATTAAACAGTCGCATAACAGCCCTGGCCATGACGTGAGCACTGGAGTGACGTAGTACGTCCAGCGCCTCAGCATCTTTATTGGTCAAAAGTTGAAGTGGAACGGGCGAGAGTTCGGTCTGATCTTGAAGAGGTCGAAAAGCATCAATGACGCGATCTTCCACCTTGGCCGCCACGACCGCCTTGGCTAGGCGAGATCCGATTTTTTCTGCTACGTCCAGAGCGGTTGCTGATTCTGGATGTTCGACAATCGTGCCGTCAGGCAATTGAACTTGGAGCACGGGTTGCCTCCTGCTCGGTTGCACTCAAGATCCGAACAAAAGATCTCGAGCTAAGGAATCTGCTGCAATTTCTTGGGCAGTTCCAGATCGCTGGAACTGAACCGTCTCACAAACGACGGCATGCAGTCACGCGCCAACAGGTTGGCTGCTAGGCCAAAATGGCTATTCGCAAAAGAATGGCTGTTCGAGGCGGATAAGACAAGACCGTTTTGACTCAGGTTCACACTTTTCTGTCAGGAGCTGTCGCTCACCGCCGCAAAGAAATAGGCAGCGAGGAGTTGTACAAACAAGAGGCAAACCGCAAGTAATGAAACAAAAACGCCTGATGTGGTCGCTAGACTCCCACGGTAGCCAGGCTTTGAAATTAAAAAAGCAGCACGAAGAATCGTGCTGCTTGAATTGGTGTTATTTCTAGGTTTACGAGCTCGAATCGACTACGCTAAGCCGCGTGACGGAGCTTGAGTTGCTGTGGTGAATCGCGAAGTTCTCGTTCGGCCGCCTCCAAGTCGGATTGCACCATCATTTCAACGAGACCCTTCAGGTCTGTTTTGGGATTCCAACCCAACTCGGCTTTCGCTTTGCTTGGATTTGCCAGCAGCAAATCTACTTCTGCCGGTCGGTAGAACTTAGGATCGATGACTACATAATCGCTGGGGTCGAGCCCAACTTGCTCAAAGGCCAAGTCGACGAAATCGCCAACTCGACTGGTGACACCTGTACCAATGACAAAGTCGTCCGCTTTTTCTTGTTGAAGCATCAACCACATGGCTTCGACGTAATCACCGGCAAAGCCCCAATCGCGTTTGGCGTCCAAATTGCCGAGCCGCAATTCATTTTGCACACCCAGCTTAATACGAGCTACGGCGTTGGTGATTTTCCGCGTCACAAATTCGAGTCCGCGTCTTGGCGATTCATGATTGAACAGGATGCCCGAGCAGGCAAACATGTTGTAGCTCTCACGGTAGTTGATCGTCAGGTAGTGACTGTAGACCTTGGCACATCCATAAGGACTGCGTGGATGCAGAATAGTGGTTTCACGTTGCGGTGTTTCGTGGACTTTACCAAACATTTCACTGGAGCTAGCTTGGTAGAAACGGATGCTTTCGTCGGCGGAGCGGATCGCCTCAAGAATTCTTGCGGTGCCTAAACCAGTGACATCGCCAGTGGCCAGTACTTGGTCCCAGCTGGTGCCAACGAAACTTTGGGCCGCCAAGTTATAAACTTCTGTGGGCCGAACCGATTGAATTAGTTTGAATAGTGAGCTCTGGTCGGTCAAATCACTTTGATGCAATTGCATGTCATCTGTGAGATGTTGGATTCGATCGAAGGTTGGCGTGCTGGCGCGGCGGTAGGTGCCATGCACTTCATAACCTTTGTCCAATAAAAATTCGGCCAAGTAAGAGCCGTCTTGTCCAGTAATACCGGTGATAAGAGCTACATTGCCCATCCTGATGCCTCCATTCATCATTGGGTCGCCAGCGCGTTGCGTGGCCAAGTCAACTTGTGAGTAGCGTCAATGCTACCTCTGTAGTTTTTCTGAGTCGCGGTACTCAATAACCGGTATCCTACCGGGTAAAGAATCGTTCGGGATTCTGACGGAGACTAGCAACTCTGTCTACAGCAGTTTTAAAAATTAGGCTGCATGGGCCGCGCGTTTGCTATCGTTTGAGAATGCGTTGGCACATTCGGAGAGCAATTGCTCGCAGCTCTCGCCCCAGGAAACCGGGCGACGTTGTTGCAGGCTTGCCACGCCCAGATGGACGTGTTTTTCCCACTGCACAATTTGATCAGCCAAAACCTTCGGATGGTCCAGCGGGAAATAGCTGCAGTCATTGCCACCAACTTCGCGGTGGATTGGTGTATCGCTCACAAATGTTTTCTTCCCAAACCATAACGATTCCACAATCGGTAGCCCAAAGCCTTCCACAATCGAAGGGAAAATCACGCCACGCGAGGCACGATAGCAATGATGGAGTTCAGCATCCGTCAGGTCATCAAACAAGAAAAGGTTCTTGCCAAAGAGCGGGTGCGAGAAGATGCGTTGCGTCACATCATCGCAACGGGAACCAATGCGTCCAACAAGACAAATGTCCAGTTGGTTGCCCCGTTGCCAAAGTTGATCAAAAGCATCCAGGAGGAACTGATGGTTCTTACGCGGATCGAAAGTGGCAACCATCAAATAGGGCGACTTGGGTTTACCAAATAGCTCTTGCAGCTCGGGCCGTACCTCCCCTTCCACCGACGAGAGCTCCGCCCCAAGTTGAAAGGATCGCAGCATCGGAGTTTCGCGTCCGCGCAAAGCCGGTTCTTCGGCAATGAAATCCTGAAGCTGATCCCTTACGGTATTCGAAATAGCCAAGATCAGATCGGAATTGCTGATCGATTTGACCAAGTAATCATGAAAGGAATCACGTCTCCTTGAGCCCACAAACTGAGGGTGAGTGAGCGGAATCAGGTCGTAAATGATGCTAGCGACAAATGCGCCGTTGGCACGGGCTCGTTCAGCGGCTGGCCAAACACTGTTGCGTAACTTGGTGACCCAATAGGCGTCTGGCAAAAGGAAGAGATCTCCACGTCGAGCTTCCACGCAAGTAGATCTGCGGGCTTGCATTGAAAAGACGCTACGTTCTCTGGCTGAATGTAACAGCTTAAACATTCCAAGATGCCCAGGCTTAGGCAATAACCATTTACGTAGACCTCGACTTGGTATAGCCCGACATACTTGCTCAGCGAACCGACCGTACCAAGGCGGCAATTGCTGAACAACGTTGGATTGCATCCGAGATGTGCTGTTCAAGCGTCGCAACCAATCTTCGTCTACGGCGAAGAATTTTCCAGCGTGATTGACCACCATCTGGGGTTCGACCAAATCGCCCGACTTAGCTTGAATCTCGCATTGCTGAACTAAATTGCGCACCACCCTCTCGATCCCCGAGCATTTGCCCGAAGAGAGCGTGTAGGAGGCATCGATAAAAATGCGTGTTGAAGTCAGTTTAAGCCTCGTGCCCACAGTGAAACCTGCACTTCTCCCATGCATGGCGTGCGTCGCATGCACACCCATCCGGTTATCCTAGCTGATCACGGCATGCGAACTCAATACAAGCTTGGTCTTCAGTGCAATGGGGCAGGTGCAAATGCTAGCAATCTACGGTTCGCCGAGGGTTCGAGTCTACGCGACTAAGCCCGAAGCTGTATTGTCGTTGTTACCCCCTAGACTCTATGATCCAACGGGTTTTGGTATTACCAATCAATGCTTCGACTGAGCAATCGATCCAAAACGCCATCACTACCGCCGACGGAACAATGGGAACCTCATCCACAGCTCGAATTGCTGTACTCATGCCGACCTGGATCGGTGATGCCTGCATGGCCACACCCATGCTGACTTCACTGAGGGAGAGCTTTCCAGGTGCAGTACTTGTGGGCGTCATGCCCAACTTGGTTCACGAATTGCTAGCTGAGGATGCGGACGCCCCGATCTTTGACGAACGAGTCATCTTTCACAAACAGGGAAAGAAACGCGTCTCGCACAGCGTATCACGTTTGGAGCTGATAGTTACATTGCGACGCATGAAGCTGGATTACGCCTTGCTCCTGCCAAATTCCTTTTGGTCAGCCGCCGTAGTTTGGGCCGCCGGTATTCCGAATCGCGTGGGTTACAACCGAGACGGTCGCGGATTGCTGCTGAGCGAGCGAATTCCAGTTCCGAAAGCTGACGGAAAGCCTAAGCCGGTAAGCGCGATTGACTATTACTTGGAATTGATGCGTCCCATCGGCGGACAATTTGCTGATCGAACGATGAAGCTTCACGTTGGCGAAGAAGATCGAGAACTGGCGACGCGACTATGGCAAAAAATCGGATTTTCCAACAGTCGCGAGACCGTAGTGCTGAATAGCAATGCGGCAAAAGATGTGTCGCGTGTTTGGCCCAGAGAAAAGGTCAAGCAACTCGCCCTAGAACTTGTGGAACGTGCCGATGTACAGGTGCTTTTGCACTGCGGTCCGTCCGAACGCAAGGATGCGAACGAGTTGGTAGCAGAGCTAAATCATCCATGCTTACAAAGCATGGGAGCCGTCGAAGAGTTACCCTTAGGGTTGAGCCGTGGCGTGATGGAGCGTGCATCCACCGTTGTTTCCACAGATAGCGGGGCTCGCCACATGGCCGTTGCTTTGAATCGTCCCGTCGTAACACTTTATGGTTCCACCTCTCCGCTTTGGACAGAAACTTACAATACACCTTAAATGGGGATCGCCTTGGATCTGGATTGCGGTCCATGCTACAAATCTGAATGTCCGCTTCATCATCATCGTTGCATGCAAGATATTTCAGTGCAGCGAGTTTACCAGGCAACTATGCAGCAACTTCGCAGGCATCTCCCTGAGCGATTCGATTTGCCAAATTACAAGGCTGCCTGAGACCAGAACAAGAATGCGACTATCAATCGCATGAAGACCCAACAGGACAACAATATGCGCGTTGCAGGTTTCACCATCGTTCGAAATGCGGTTCGCTACGACTATCCGATCGTGGAGAGTATTCGTTCCGCTCTGCCACTCGTCGACGAAATGGTTGTCGCTGTTGGTCAATGCGAAGATGGTACACGCGAGCTCGTGGAGTCCATTGACGACGACAAGATTCGAATAATTGACACCGTTTGGGATGACAAGATTCGCACGGGCGGTACGGTCTTAGCTCAGCAAACGAATCTAGCTATGAAGCATTGCGAAGGTGATTGGCTATTGTACTTGCAAGCCGACGAAGTCCTGCATGAAGCCGATTACGGAAAGATTCGAAAGAGCATGGAGAAGCACCAGGTTAACAACTCAGTAGAAGGTCTGAGCTTCCGATATCATCACTTTATCTGCGATTACAGCATTCGTGACCCCCTGCCCTACCGCCGTCAAATTCGGATCGTGAAACCTGGAATCGGCGTTCGATCGCATGGTGATGCCTGCGGTTTTCGTATCCATGATCGCAAGCTCCGCAAGGCTAACACAGGTGCCTGGGTTTTTCATTACGGCTACGTCCGTCCGCCTGAGAGTTTGACCGCCAAGATGGATTACTTTCTAAGTCTATATGATGGTCGAGAAGTCATTCCGGGCGAGGAGCAAAACGAGCTACTTCAACAATACAATCTGTCGACAGCTGAGCCCTTTCATGGGTCTCATCCTGAGATTATGAGCGAACGGATCGCTGCCAAAGATTGGGATACTCCGCCAGTTCCACTTCTCTCGCGCTGGCGCAATCCACGCTATTGGAAGGGCATGGTTTACAAGAACTCGCGGACTATCCGGCGACTCCTTGGCATGAAAGCTGAAAACCACAGCAAGGCAGCTTGAGTCCCAA
>JBCCEO010000066.1:0-17623 GCA_039030255.1 Planctomycetota bacterium
CTCGCCGCACACAATCCAAACCAGTCTTGGCAATTCGAGGGCCAAGTACATCTGGATGTCCACCCATTGAGAGACGAACAATTTGACTCTGGCCTTCGTGGCACACGGCGAAGAAGAGCGGGAAAGTCGTCTGCGACTGCTCCATCGCTCCAGTGCTGGGATAAGTGCCAAGAAGCAACGCAATTTCGCAATCCTGCTTGAGTGCCAATTGCTTCACAGCGTTAGCGAGCGAAACATCAGATTCAGGGTCTAAGGAATGCCCCTTCGGCAACCAACTGCTCGCCGATAGGCTACTTGGAAAAGCTAGATTACCCGCACTAACCGTATTCAATTCAGCGGCATCCGACGCATTTCCAGAGTCCGCCGCAGTACTATCCGCCGTAAGCAACCAAGCCGCAAGATGCGCTCCGTGTCCAATTTCAAGCGTTGCCATGCGTTTGCCCGATTCACGCAAGCACTTCACCACGCAATGCTGCAGTTCTTCATTCCCAGTGCCAAAGATAAGATCGCCCATTGCCGCATTGATTTCTTCAATGGTGGGTGCGATCAAGGAATCGAAATCTTCTTCACTCTTTGCACGTCCGGCGATTCTCAGCGTGATGGTTGCTCGACTCACAGTGATTCCAACTGCCGGCACTCGATCTCGCTCCGTCACCGTAGGCAGTCGAACTTCGACTTCGCTCTCACCGACACCAAACATCTTGATGGCATGGTAGCGTAGCGTTCCTTGCTCATGCCCGAGCTGTTCTTCAAGCCGCTTTGCGACCGTCTGACGCCACATTTCTTTCATTTCCGCGGGAACACCCGGCAATGCAAAGAACCGGGCTTTTCTTCCGCTAGAGTTCTCGACAGCCAAGTCAATTCCGGGAGCCGTGCCGTGCGGATTCTTGATAACTTCCGCTCCTCGGGGAAACATAGCCTGCGCACGGTTTCGTTCTGGCATTTCGCGTTTCCGCTGCTCAAAGAAGACTTCCAGCCGCCGTAAAGATGCTGCGTGCAACTCCAGTGGTCGATTGAAAGCGTCAGCGAGGGCCTGTCGCGTTAAATCATCGAGCGTCGGTCCAAGCCCTCCGGTTACAGCAATCACATCCGCTCGATCAGCCGCCGCACGGAGCACTCGAATGTTCGCAGCTAGATCGTCGCCAACAGTAGTATGATACTCTGTGTTAAAACCGAGCTCGCCTAATCTCTGGCTGAGCCATTGTGAGTTCGTGTCGAGCCGCTGACCGCTACTGAGCTCGTCTCCAATTGCGATTACTTCCGCGTGCAAGAGGCCCTCCCTGAGTTGCAGATTGATTATGGAGTAGAATTTTTTGGCTGGTTATCTTTATTTGTAGCCACTTTCCACCCGGCATTAAAGGGATGCCAAGGTGTCTTGCTGGTCATCTTCACTGCGTGTCTTTTCTTGCCAGCACGAATAGACACCGTGTTAATTTGGTCTTTGACCAAGTCCAGGAAAACGGTATTCACCAATGCAAGCGGTTTCTCTGATTTCGGTGGCTGAAGCTCAAAGTAAATCCAAATCCAGCTATCCTCCATCTCTTTGCCTACGAAATTCAATTTTGAAAGCGGCGTTTTGGCATCGATTTTCTCTGCCTTAGCGACCTCCTCGGGCAGCAAGTAAAAGTGACCGTTTAAATACTGTTGAATCGACTCATCGACTTCATCCTTTTCCACATCCACAGTTCGCTTCAGACGGTTACTGAGGACTTTATCGAGGTCCGATGCATGCAATTTCAAAGCAACTTCGAAGCATTGATTTTTTTGGTTGAACTCAATTTCCGCGAAGCTGATGTGAAACGGATGAACAGCTTGCGTCCTACTGCAAAGGCACAGTAGAACGCCCATAAATGCCCATTGAATCCACTTCGCTTCTCGAGAATCCATCATTCGTTAACTCGTCTACTTCTTTGCCTCTGGTTTTTTCGACGCAGCTTTCTTTTCGGCTGCCACATCTTTTTTAGCATCGGCTTTCTTGTTGGCTTCGGCCGCTTTTTTCGCTTCAACCTGCTTCTTGCGTTCCTCTTCGCGTTTCTTTTGGGCAGCTTCTTCGCGTTTTCTGGCTTCTAACATCGGATTGGACCCACCGCCAAAGCGTGATGGGCGTCCACCGCCTTTGTAAATTTGGAAGCGACTTGGCTCCAGCTTCGGCGGGAAGTAGTTATTGTCCCGATTTCCGTCGGCCGTTTCCCGGTAAGGATCCAACTCGACGCTTTCCAGTATCTTTGCAGACAGAACGCTCGTACTGGTCGAAAGGTTGTTTCGCGCGAATGCCTCAGCAGGCAATCGCACGATTTCGTTCGAACCATCGGTATAGTTCATTTGAATGATGACAGGCATGACCAATCCACCGACGTTTTTCACTTGAATCGTGTATACGTTCTCCTTGCTCTGAATCAACTTCCGCTCTTCGTCCGTCAACTTGGCCATCGCCTTTTTGAAAGCTTCGCGACGCTCTGGCGTAACATCCAGTTCATCGTAGCTATTATAAAAGTCCTTCAGCTCGGGGAACTGGTTGGCGCGCTTCACCAGAGGCTTGTTGCGTGTCTTAGACACGGTCGGAGTTTTCCCATCCCGCTCGGCTCGCAGACGATCAGCTTCCTTATCAGGGTCTCCATCCGTTGGCATTGCCCAAGTAACTTTTTCGATGGCCATGTCGACATGCTCTGTGGTGTAGAACCAACCGCGCCAGAACCAATCGAGATCCACGCCGGAAGCGTCTTCCATGGTGCGGAAAAAGTCAGCTGGCATCGGGCGTTTGAACTTCCAACGACGGGCATACTCTTTGAACGCAAAGTCAAACAATTCGCGGCCAAGTACTGTTTCACGCAAGATGTTGAGTGCCGTTGCTGGCTTCGCGTAGGCATTGCTACCGAACTGCAAAATCGATTCACTATTGGTCATGATCGGAACTTGATTGCTGCTCATCATGTAGCTGGCAATCGCGCCCGGCTCACCGCGACGTGAGGGATAATCATCTTCCCACTCTTGCTCAGCCAAGTATTGCAAGAAGGTGTTGATGCCTTCATCCATCCAAGTCCACTGACGCTCGTCGGAATTCACAATCATCGGAAAGTAGTTGTGTCCAACCTCGTGAATCACAACAGAAATTAACCCGTACTTGGTACGAGCTGAGTAGGTTCCATCTTTTTGCGGTCGTGGACCATTGAAACAGATCATGGGATATTCCATCCCATATACCGGACCATTGACACTGATGGCCGTTGGATAAGGATATGCAAAGGTGTAGCGACTGTAGACATTCAAGGTATGAATAATCGAATGCGTGGAGTACTTACTCCACAGTGGCTCGGCTTCATTGGGATAGAAGGACATCGCCATGACCGAATTGCCTTCGACATCGTGACCTTGCGAATCCCATATGAATTTGCGGCTACTTGCCCAGGCGAAATCTCGCACGTCTTCTGCATAAAAGACCCAAGTTTTCGTGCCCTCAGCCTTTTCCTTTTGATTCTCCATCGCTTCTTCAGGCGTCACGATGAACATTGGACGCTCCGCCGTTCTTGACTCTTCAAAGCGTTTTTGCTGCTCTTCTGTCAGAACTTCGCCCTGATTTTGCAAAACTCCTGTCGCTCCAACAACGTGATCTTCGGGTGCAGTAATGCGCACCAAGTAGTTTCCAAGTTCAAGAGTGAATTCACCGCTGCCCATAAACTGCTTGTGTTGCCAGCCGGTTGCATCCGTAAACGCCACCAAGCGTGGGAACCATTGAGCCACTTCGTAGATGAAGTTGCCATCCTCTTCGAACAGTTCACAACCAGCGCGACCACCAGCGATAGCCGAATTGTTGATTTGGTAATTCCAATCGACGGCATATTTGAATTCGCCATTGGGCAACAATGGCTCAGGCAGGTCGATCCGCATCATGGTCTTGACGATTGTGTGCTTTAGTTCAGTGCCTTGGGCGTTGACCACTTTGGTGATCTTAAAACCACCGTCGAAAGCCTTTCGAGCCTGCATTCGTTTTAGCATCCCAGTCGAGATTCGATCTGGAACGGAAAAACTTCGCAGCTTGTTTGCGTCAGAATCTGGGCTGTGAATATTGCCATCCAATTGCATCCAGATGTATCGCAGCGTATGAGGCGAATCGTTGTGATAGGTAATCTCTTCGTGCCCGGTGAGATGTTGTTTCCCATCGTCGAGAGATACGTCGATAACGTAGTCAACGCGCTGTTGCCAGTAGTCTGGGCCTGGCTCGCCAGCCGCATTTCGATAGCCGTTGGGAGTCGGCAGTATTTCTTCGAGCTGACGGAATTTGTCTTCCTGCCCGTATTTTTTGTTTTCGAAAGGCTGAGCAGCAGCTTCGCGAGCGACGCTCAAAAATGAGGAGAGGGCCAAAAGTAGAATCAATCCACGCATCAAAGTTTTCTTCTCTCAGAGATTTATATGAAGGCCGTAAATGCTTATCGAATTCTTACCGAAATCGCGACTTGCTGACCACAATTGCGAATGCTCATCGCAAAGCGATTTCGTTGCGAGGATCTACAAAAGCAGTCTCAAGTCGCTTGTTAGCTCCGGAGGAAAGAGCCACAGTAGTTTTTTCACACTCGCAGTCTAATTTTTGCGACCACACGCTGGGGGCAGGGTATTAGCCGACGGAGTCTATTAAACTTACAGCCTTTGCGCTTCGCAAATACTGTTGTTCAATTGTGGCCTACTTTTCACGGTTTTGACGCTAGAAGCCCTTTCTCTCCGCCAAGTTTTACCGCAACACTTCATGACCAATTCTGATCATTCCTCGTCGTACCCATCCGCTTTCCCATTTGGCTACTGCACCAACGTGCACGCTGGAACAACTCTGGCCCAAGCAAAAACAAACCTACTTCACTTTGCTTCCCCCGTCGCACAATCGCTTTCTATCAACGGGAGCTTGCCGCTCGGACTTTGGCTTGCTGAAGACGCCGCCACCGCCCTCGACGCCCCCGGCGAGGCGGAAGCATTTCGAGATTGGCTCCGAGAAAACCACTTTTCGGCCTATACGCTAAACGGATTTCCTCAGGGCGATTTTCACCAAAGTGTGGTCAAGCATGCGGTTTATGAACCCACTTGGCTTTCGCCTTCGCGGTTGAATTACACCTTTTCGCTGGCTCGAGTATTATCCCGACTTCTACCTGAAAACGCTTTGGGTTCCATCTCTACTTTGCCGCTTGGCTGGCCCCATTTTCCGTGGTCGGAGGATGATTTCGCGATGGCCGCTTCAAAGCTACTCAAGCTGGCCAACGAACTCGAGCGATTGCATCATGAAACAGGTCGCGAAATTGTTGTAGCCATCGAACCCGAACCCGGTTGCGTGCTGAACACCGCACCAGAAATCGTTCAATTCTTCGAGAATTACATTTTTCGATCGTCAGACTCAAAGGCCGCCCGGCGTTACTTATCCGTTTGCCACGACATTTGCCACAGCGGCGTAATGTTCGAACCCCAGCAAGAAGCGCTAGCCTCCTACTTGGACGCCGGAATACGTGTCGGGAAAGTCCAAGTGTCATCGGCCGTGCATGTGCCGTGGGAGAATTGCAGCACTGCAGAAGAATCACAGGCAGTGCTGGAACAGTTGCAAACATTCAACGAACCCAAGTACTTGCATCAAGCCACCCGCTGTGGCCCCAATGGACGCCTTAAAGAACTCTGTGACGATATCTCCTTCGCTCTCCAGAATTGGATTCGCACAACTCCGGAACATAACTGGCGTGTGCATTTTCACGTGCCAATTTTCGTTCTAGAATTCGGGAGTCTCGCCACAACCCAATCGGACATTACCGAGGCAACTGCTTTTCTGGAGTCAAACAAGGCTCAGCAGGTGGCCGACACCAACTGGTTCACAGGACATTACGAAGTAGAAACCTACGCTTGGCCCGTGCTCCCGGAATCGTTGGCCGCAAATGATCTTTCCGAAGGAATAACGCGCGAATTGCGGCATTTTCAAGCGATTCTGAATTCGCAGCATTCGAAATCAGAGCCCTAAATCCGATGGCAAGAGCCCAGAAAGCTATGGACTTTCAATGCCTAGACTGAGACGATGAAGGAGCAGTCAAATCTACTCTGGCGAGATTCAGATCGTAACTGGGTTCGAGTCCTATTCAAAAGTGGTTTATGTTCTCAGCCTCAAAAGCCCGTTGGTTCTATTTCCCGATGCTCTCGGCAGTACTATTCGTGCTTATTTTAGTCTTGAGCAATGAGTTTCTTCTAAGCGAACAACGCGAAACAACACCGATACTCCAAGTAAGAGTCCTCCAAGTTTTCCCGCATGACGCAGGGGCGTTCTGCCAAGGACTGGAGGTCGAGGGAGAAACACTTTACGAAGGCACCGGCCAGTACGGAAACTCGAGCCTACGCAAAGTCGAACTGAAGACCGGGAAAGTTCAATCGAACCAGCCCTTGCACCAAAACTATTTTGGTGAAGGGATAACAATCCTAGGAAAGCGGATTTACCAGCTGACTTGGAAAGAGAACACCTGTGTCGTCTACGAAAAGGAAACACTAAAGGCGCTTGGCGTTTACAAGTACAGCGGACAGGGCTGGGGCTTGGCCAATGACGGAAAGCTGCTTTACATGAGCGACGGCACCAACACGCTTCGGGTGGTCGATCCCAGAAACTTCAAAGTCCTCAAACGTCTTCGCGTAAAAGATGGTCGTCGATCCATCGACAATCTCAACGAACTTGAATTCATCGACGGATTTCTATATGCGAACATTTGGTATGAAGATTACATCGCCAAGATCGATCCCAAGACGGGCAAGATTGTGGCTTGGGTCGACTGCACGGGTGTCTATCCGGCCAACACACGCCCAGACCGAGAGCATGTTTTGAATGGAATTGCCTGGGACAAAGACTCCGGCCGCATTTTCGTGACCGGCAAGAACTGGCCGCGACTTTACGAAATCGAGATTCTTGATCCGGCAAAAGATAAGTAGGCCGGTCTGGTTCTACTGTTGAATTCAATCGGCAATTTTAGTTGCCTTTTATCTCGGTAGCATGCTCCGCCCAGATTTTGGTGCCCTCGTCGTGCGAAAACTGAACACCGTGGTTGCTCCTGATTTCTTCCCAAAATCCAGCGGTTCCTCTCGCAGAAAAAGGCACTTCAAAAAGCCGGAAGAAGCGTTCCGTTTCTTCGGGGCTTAGCTCTACAACGCTGTATTCTGTTCCGCTGCCCAAAACCAATTTGAACTGCTCCGGGTCAGGCAGAATTCGGTTCCCATTGAGAAAGATCTTGCCATCCACATTCATCAATCCTGGCGGTAGGAGCGGGCCTTCGCTTACGTTGGAATCAAACATTCGCATATATCCAATTGTCCGACGTTGCATTCGCCGTTGTTGATTCGGATTCTTAAAAAGCTGGTCGAACTGAAAGAAGAACCCCGCATGAAAAGACTTCCCGTTTTCCTTCCAAGGTTGCAAAGATCTAGAACCTGAATACGTAGGAGCCCGATGAATGTAGGCGCGAACTCCGAGTGCCACAACTGCGGCAAGCGTACAAAGAACGAAGATTGTTCGTACCGAGAAGCGGATTTTCGAGTTTTCCTTGTCAGCCATGAGGGCTGATTCTATCTGCTCGTGAACCCGATAGCCAATCTCACAGTCCACTGTTAGGATGCTGCGACAGTTACAAATCACCGGCCAGAAACGATCGCGCAGGATCGTGCTCCTTTCTCAAAAATAGAGGACCAGCCATGGCGCAGTTAGGCGTCAATGTCGACCACGTAGCAACGGTGCGACAGGCACGTAAGACCTACGAACCAGACCCCGTCACCGCAGCCGCTTTAGCGCTACAGGCCGGGGCCGATGTGATCACCATTCACCTTCGGGAAGATCGACGTCATATCATCGATCGTGATGTGGCCGTGATGCGAGAAACAGTTCCCTTTGGACTGAATCTCGAGATGTCTTGCGAGCGGGAAATCCTAGATATCGCACGGAAGCAAAAACCCGATCAAGCCACCCTAGTCCCGGAACGCCGCGAAGAAGTAACCACCGAGGGCGGACTGGATGTTGCAGGCGATTCCAGCCGCGTCGCCAATGCGGTATCGCAGCTGCATGATGCCGCCATTCCCGTAAGTCTGTTCATCGATCCTGACCTGCCGCAAATTGAGAAGTCGGCCGAACTCGGCGTCGCTGCGATTGAACTTCACACCGGAGCCTATGCGATGGCCAGCGGCGATGCTCAACTAGCCGAATTGAAGCGACTGGTTGTAGCTGGCGAAAAATGCGTTGAATTAGGGATGAAACTGAATGCTGGTCACGGCTTGAACTACCACAACGTCCAAGCAGTAGCCGCCATTGCCAACATGCGAGAACTCAACATTGGCCACAGCATCATCTCGCGCGCCATTTTTGTCGGCATCAAAGAAGCCGTCACAGAAATGAAGCGGCTTATTGACCAAGCAGCCCGTTAGCGACCACAATTCTCCTTTCGCAGGCAATACTTGAGACCGTCTCCGCGAAGCTAATCAGCCTGTCGCTGCAGATGGCAACTGCCGCGAAATGCATGGCTGATCCGCGTGCCGAACCAAATTTCTTCCTAACCAAGAGAACCCCCTCATGACCCAACGCAAAGGCTCCGAGTACGCTGGACTTTCTGTCGCCATTGTCACTCCCTTGAAAGACGATGTGCTCGACGTCGGGCGATTGAGGGAACAAGTCGAATTTCAAATCGAAGCTGGAACAACCTGTGTCGTTCCTGTTGGAACGACGGGCGAATCCCCGACGCTGTCACACGAAGAACACGAGCGGGTGATTAGCGAAACAGTTCAAATTGCCGCCGGACGTGTCAAAGTCATGGCAGGAACCGGGAGTAACTCGACCAACGAAGCACTTCGACTCACCCGCTGGGCCGCAAAGGAAGGCGCAGATGCCTCGCTACAAGTTGCACCCTACTACAACAAACCAACTCAAGAAGGCTTTTACCAGCACTTCAAAGCAATCGCCGAGGACGTTTCGCTGCCGATCTGCGTTTACAACATTCCTGGCCGAACAGGAAAGAATATAGAGCCTGAAACGATTGCTCGGTTGGCCGAGATCCCAAACATTACCATGGTCAAAGAAGCGACTGGGTCGCTTGATCAGTGCTCCCAGATTCTGAATACGACTGACCTCACTGTACTTAGCGGCGATGACAGTTTGACTCTGCCGATGATGAGCGTTGGAGCCGAAGGCGTCGTGTCGGTCGCCGGCAACATCGTTCCGAAGGATGTTGTTGCGATGGTACAGGCTGCGGCCAGCGGGGACTTTGCCGAAGCAAACCGCTGGCACCACAAGCTCTTCCCGCTCTGCCGTGATATGCTGGGCCTGAGCACGAATCCTATTCCACTCAAGATCGCGATGCGAATGCTGGGACGCGATAAGGGCGAACTGCGTCTACCTATGACTCCGCTCGCACCGGAATTGGAGGCTCAGCTTCGGAAAACCCTTGAAGACTATGGCCTTTCAATCAGCTAGTGCGATTGCTGAGCCAGTGGTCGTTAGCGTATTCGCTAAACGAGAGCCCATCGTTGCAATCCCTAGATTCGTTTCCATTTTTCTTGTCACCAAGCGATTCCTTACCAGAGGCGTTTTTTACGCCCTTTTGACTTGCCACCTGTGAACTAATCTTCGACGTACGTTTATCGAGTTCTTAGTTCCCTGAAGGTGTCCGGCGTGAATGCACGCGATCTAGTAGATGCTATTGCCAAGATTCGGCCCGAATACACAGCGGCCGACCACTTGCGCATCGCACTCTTGCTCTCCTTGCAAAACGAGGATTTACAAAAGTTCTCTGATCACACGCAGCTGGAGCGACAACTGCTTGAAGTCACCATTCAGCTGAGTGCAACATCTGACCAGCACGCAGCCGTCTCGACCGAACTCGATTCCCTGGCAACAACTTCGCCTTGCGAATTCACCCAAAAGCATCTCTGGACATTGGTCAAAGCACTCAAAGTCCAAAGCCAGATTCTCAATCTCTACCTCGGCTGAAACCTGCCTCTTCGAGCTCAATTTCGTTTAACGGCGAGCCGCAGGCGGACTCTTCCTAATCCAATACTAGCGCTATCGCCTTGGGAGTTCGCCAGGACCTTCGGCGAATCCAAGGCAAAAGTAACGCTTGACGACTTGCTGTCCATCGACCTAGCAGAGGTACTCCTCACGGCTCCCCGATTTACCAAACGGTATCTAGATCTACGCCAGAATCAAGCGAGCGATGCCAACATAGATCACAATACCTAGGATATCGTTGATGCCAGCCACAAAGGGATTGCTCATCAGGGCCGGATCCCAGCCCAGTTTTCGAAAGATCAGTGGCAAGATGGAACCAGAAAACGTGCCGCACAGGACGACCAGTATGATCGTAGCGGGCAGCACCAACGCCGCCATTGCGGAAGGCGCAAGCAGAACTGCTGGCGGATACGATAACGCCGCCAGGAATAATCCTAGTAATACGCCGGTTGCCAATTCACGAGACACGGTTCGAAACCAATCCTCTTCGTCAATGTCGCCCGTCGCCATCGCCGCGATAATCAGAGTTGAAGTCTGTGCCCCGGAGTTTCCACCTGATCCAATCACAAGTGGGATAAAGAGAACCAGCCAAGCGTATGTTTCGAAGTCATCTTCGTAGTAACGCAATGCGAACGCGGTAAGCAGAGCACAGAAGAAAAGAATGCCCAGCCAAAGACCACGCTTCCATGCAAGTGTGAGCACCGAAGTTCGGACATAGCTATCCTCAAGCGGCTCGACAGCGGCGATTCGCTGCACGTCTTCGGTGGCTTCTTCTAAAACGACGTCGATCACATCATCGTGCGTGATGATCCCGAGCATATGTCGCTGCTCATCGACCACCGGAATCGCCAACAAATCGTATTTGGCGACGATCTGGGCCACTTCTTCTTGGTCATCCGTCGCGTTGACAGTCAGGATATCCGTATCCATCAACTCGCCGACCGTCGTCTCGGGCTTCCCAAACGAGGAGACTAGCATGCGCGTACTCAAAACACCTCGCAAGTGATTCGTGTCGTCGACTACGTAGATGTAGTAAATTGTTTCCAGGCCTTCCGACTGGCTGCTTAGCTGCTCCAATGCTTCGCGCACCGTCAATTGCTCGTCGAGCCGCGCGGCCTCGGTGGTCATGATCGACCCAGCCGTGCCCTCTTCGAAGGTCTGCAAACGGCGGATGTCGCGACGATCTGGTTGCGGCATCAAGGCCAGAATGGAGTCGACGCGTTCTTTCCCGATCTCGCCCAGCAAATCGACTGCATCATCGGCAGGAATAGCCGCCACGAGCTCGGCGACTTGATCTTCAACTTCCTTTTCCAGCAGTGCTTGCTGACGATCCGGCTCGAAGAAACTAAAGATTTCCGCTCGAAGCGTTGGCTCTGCGTGCTGAAGGACTAGCCATGCCTCGTGTCGCTCCAAACCTTCCATGAACTCGGCGGTTCGAGCAGGGTGTAGGGCCGTGCAGAATTCGCGCAATTCGACCGCATTGTTCTCCGCGAGCATCTCGCGCAATTCCGGTAGAAATAGCGTGTTGACCATGAGGAAACTCTGAATTCATCGGCGGTGCTGCGTGGCTTGACAGAAATCGATGGCCATTATGCGTTGGAATGGCCCAGTTGGGAATCGCAAGTCCATGAATGATTTACTGGAGGACCTGCGACTCCAACACAGACAGCTTGAACAGCCAGAAGGCTCGCCTGTTCCACCTTATTCGGAAGTGCCGTTGATCGCCCTGCGATTAAAGTGGACGTGCGAATCGATCGAATGCCACCGGCTGCGGATGAAGGACGGGATCGTTGATGTGCGCTAAGATTTCAAGACTATCGACAAGCCTTGGGCCTGGACGATTAAAAAATTGCGAACCATCAATGGCCCATATCGGTAGTCCTGCATTTCGAAAGTGCCTCAACTCCTCGCGTTGCAGGATCGTTTTCAAATCACTCTCGACCCGCTCGACGCTGTGACCGCAACTGGCGGCAATGACGATATCCGGGTTGCATTCGGATACATCCGCCCATTCCACACATTTGGAAACTTCACCGGATCTCGCCAACAAACTTTCGCCGCCTGCCAGCTCAATCAACTCGGGATTCCAATGACCTGCGGTGAAAAGCGGATCCAGCCACTCCAGGAACAGCACCTTCTTGCGACTCAAAAGTCGACTGGCTCGCTCCTGAACATTCTCGATCCGTCGCTGCAACTTTTCCGTTTCGAGATTCGCAACGTCCTGGATTCCGGCTGCTTCTCCAATTGCTTGCACTCCCTCCAAGACTTCTTGCAAGCGCATTGGATTCAGCGTCAACATCGTCGAATCATTTTGAAGCTTACCAACAAGATGACGGACATCCCCTTCGCTTACTGCACAAACGTCACATAGCCCTTGAGTGATAACCAAACTAGGCTCTAGTGCAAAAAACTGTTCTTCATCAATGGAGTAAAGCCCTTGTCCGCTTGCTGCTTTTTCACGAACCAAGGAGTCGACCTGCGCACTCGTGAGATCATCCGTGATGCTGGTCCGCGTCAGATTGGGAAGTCTGTCTACCTGAACTGGAAAATCACAGGAATGGCTTACGCCAACTAAATAATCCGACAACCCAAGTAAACAAACCATTTCGGTTGCACTTGGAAGAAGAGAAATGATTCTGAGAGTTTCTTGCATGCGAGCAGTCCGTAATGGCAACCATTTCTGCCAAAGTTTCTGCCTTTCAAATTCCGCGAAACATCACGCTTTGACTCTTTTGAACATAGGACCAAATTGGCATCGCAGCAATGAGAGCACTTGAGCATTACCACCAGTTTTATTGAACCTTCAGCCCTTTGACTGAAAGCAAACAGACGAATTCTGTTGGAAACCGACCCCGTATTCAAGAATTTGAATTGTTTGCGTTTTTTCAGGGTTCGAGCGACTTGCATCTACCTTGGGATCTTTCCTTGCAAGCGGTAGAATACAGGCAGTTCTACGTCCAGCAAACATTCCGTTGACTCAAAAAACCATGCCTTTAAATCGCCTCTACCCGATCTTGATTTGCGTTTGCACTATTTTGGTGGGCATGTTGCCCAGCCAAGCGCAGGAATCGCCACCTACGCAGGTTCAGTCTGCCGCCCCGGACAACTTGCCGGACTTGTCGATTCCAGCGGGCGGGAATCTGCAACAGGTCAAAGCGGTTGTCAAAAAAGCGAAGGCAATCCAGCCTAAGAACGGGAATCAGTACAAAGCTATGCAGACCGCGATTCGAGATGGCTCGGAGCGGATTCTGAGTTTGCTTCAAAACGACAAGGATTCGGCCGATTATCGACAAGCTGAGCTCGATACGATCACCGCTTCCGTTTCCTTGATGGCCTTCGGCAGTCCGGACGCTCAGAAGAAAACTTTGGAGCAAATCCAAAGTTTTTTGAAAAGCCGAAAAACCCTGTCGCTTCAAGATGTACAAACCGGCATCATGGCTGCCACCATGCTGGAATTGCAACCCAACAAACGTCCGGCACGTAGCATCTATGAGTTATTAGACGAGTTGCTTAAGGATGACAAGCGTGAAGAAATGCAGGCGTTTCGTGTCAACCTAAAGGCCAGCGTACGACGCCTAGCTCTGCTGGGCGAAAAAATGGACATGGAAGCTAAGACCATCAAAGGCAAGAAAATCGCAGTCAAGGACTTTGAAGGCAAGTTCCTGATCATCGACTTCTTCGCATCCTGGTGCAAACCTTGCCTTGAGGAAACACCGCGTCTGAAAGGGCACTACCAAAAGTATCGCTCCAAGGGGCTTGAAGTAATCGGTGTGAGCGTCGATCAAAAGCGAGAATCTCTTGACAAACACCTCAAGAAAACCAAGCTACCTTGGCCCGTCATCCACGACTTGGCGGACAATCCGCTTGATACCTTACAGATCAAATACGGAATCTCTCAGCTACCAACAGTATTGCTGATCAACAAAGAAGGAACGGTCGTTTCGCTAGAAGCGCGAGGCGCCGAGCTCGATCGGCTCATGCAAATGCTCTTTGAAAAGCCAACACTGGCCCCGCCCAAAGAAGACTTGCGAGACGATTCGAAAAAATAAAACCAGCCGAAACACTGATGCATTACACTGATCAGAAAACTCCAGTTGGATCCCCTATGTCTACCACAAAGCGTCTCTCAATCTCCCTGGTTTTTTTCTGCTTATCGGTCAGTATGATTTTGGGCGGATGCAATCGCCCCAAAGCAACACCAACAGGCAGAGCATCCAATGGAACTCCTGAGTCTCCATCGGATGTCGTACTTGCGGGGGCGGGTGGCAGCTCGAATGAGCAAGACGATGAGCCCCAAGCGGCGACAAAGAACTCTAGCAATGATATGCAGTCGCCTAATCAGCAAAATCCTGATGCCGCTTCGGCAAGCAACGCATCCTCTGCGGAGTCACCGCAAACTGGCTCCAGTCCGACGCCTTCCGGCGTTTTCCAACCGGAATCGGTCGGAATTATTGCACCACAAGTTGGCGAGGAAGTGGCGCCGGAAGAGCCTGAGCCCGCGATTGATCGCTCGTTCACGGATGTTCCTGTGCTGGAGTCAGAGGATCCTGCGATATTGGTTGCTCATTTGGAAACCATTGACACGGCCCTCAAGGATCTAGTGGTTGCAGGATCGAACGACTTGGTACCCAAAGATGAGTTCATCCAATATGGCAAGAAGCTGGGCGAAGCGAAACTTCTTACAGGACAAGCACTCGCTAATTCTCCGCAATCAACAAACGAGCAAAAGAAAGCCGGTGTTCTAGCTCAACTCATTGCTCTATCGCACATGTCAGGCTTGGGTGATGTGCAATCTGCCAAGGATCTAGAGGCTCTAGCGCGTGGACTCGTTTCCTCCGAAGATTCTGATTTAGCTCATCAAAGCCGCGTGGTACTGCTAGGTTTTGAAATCCAAGCACTTCAAAATGGCCAGCAGGAAAAACCGGATAACATCATGGCCCAGGTCAATGATTTGTTCGGGCGGCCCGAGGATCGAAATTTCCCCGAATTCATGATCGTCCAACAAGCGATCGTGGTCATGGAACAAATGGGCTTTAAGGAGGATGCGACGAAAGCCAAGTCGATTCTCGCCGCGGAGTACCAATCTGCGGCTGATGGCCAACTCCGCAGTTCCGCTTGGAGCCTTGCTACTCAAGGCAGCCAAGCACTTGCAAATTACAATCAGGCCCGCGCATCACTGCAGTCAGCGGACTCGGATCCCCAGCCACTAATTGCCGCTGCTCGCGGGTTGCACGAAGCCTTTCCAACGGCTCAAACACTCGAAGAAATCTCGCGATCACTCGCAAATATCGAATACAGCGGAGCCGTGACGGCCAGCCAGCTACTAGCTGAATTCCTTCGAGACAAACTACAAACGGCGGGTGAGAACGCAGCTAGCATGGCCACCAAGACTTGGCTCGAGGATCACGATGCTCGGCTGGCAATGCTTGGTAAAAAAGTCGACTTTCTGGATGCGGTGGACTTTGATGGAAAGGAATTTGACTGGGCCGAGTATGAAGGTAAAGTTGTCGTGGTGGACTTTTGGGCATCTTGGTGTATTCCTTGTTTGCGTGAAATACCCAAGCTTCGAGAAGTGTACCAACAGCACTCGAAGGATGGGCTTGAAATCGTCGGAATCAACATGGATGACGATCTCAAGAATGCAGAATCGCTGCTAACCAGCCAGAAACTGCCTTGGAAAAACTACCGCTTCGCCAATGCACTTGGTTTCGAATCCGCTTTTGCTCAGCGTCATGGCATCAAGGCAATTCCTTTTGTATTGCTGATTGGCAAAGATGGAACAGTCCAAAAACTACACACGCGTGGCGAACAACTGTTGCCGGCCGTACAAGCGGCCCTCGGACTAGAAGGCAGCTTGATCCCTTAGCGGCATAGCGAGGCTACATAACGCCACGTCCACGACTCCATCGCTTTTCACATCACGGAATGACTCTCGAAAGCTGACTAATGGGTATTCAATCGAAGTGGTTTTCTTTGGTTCTCGCTTTTCTGGCTTGCAATGTCATCGCCATTGCTGTTGCCGCCGCTTGGCGCCCAGCCACTGATGAAGAGCCGAAAAGCAAGGCTAGTCTTTCGCAGCTCCAAACTACCGAAGCTCAAACGGAGCCGGAAGTAAATGCCGAAGCCGAAAGCTCGGATACTGGACAGACGGACCTCATTGCAAAAAACGAAATAGCTCCAGAAGATGAGACCACCGAGGAAGCAGGTCAGCAAGAGAATTCTGAAGTATTGGGAAGCATTTTCAAGGGTTTCAGAATCTTTGACATTACGGGTGTTGGTGGCACTTACCTTCGTCCCGGCGATTATGTCGATGTGCTGATGACGCTGTCTGGAGCTGACAAGGAAGTACCTTTTTCCGCTACCTTCGCTCGGCGTGTCCAGATCCATGCCATCAATGATGAGACTACGAAGAAAGGATTCGAGGAAGCGCCATCCAGCAAGAAGTATGTATTCAGCTTGCGAGTTCCAACGGATGTGCTGGATGAATGCCAACTCGCGCAACGTCTCGGTACGCTAAGCCTTCATCTGCGACCTTTCAACGAAGAAAGCGATTACTGCGTTCTGGATACCCAAGCCCTTGAGAAGCTCAATGAGCTTGCAGAAGAAAAAGCAATCCATCGTAGCATTCCTGCCGGGCATCGGATCTTTGATGTCACCACCCGGGATTCTCACATTCAGCCGGGTGATTACGTCGACATTTTGCTGACAACTAGTTCAGAAGATTTCGCGCCACAAACTCAGGTGCAAACTCTCGCCGAAAACGTAAACATCTGGGGCGTGCACGGAAAGGTCACCAAGTTTGATTTTGATTCTGCGGGACCTGATGATAAGCATTGGTATAACCTGCTAGTTCCAGAGGGCAGAATGGACATCCTTCTGCGAGCTGACAAACTTGGAAAACTTGGTTTAGAAATCCGCCCCTTTGCAGAATACAGCGAGCACTGCGAAATCAACACGAATACCGTCGCTTGGATCGCGGCGCAAGAAGACAAGGTACAAGGAGAAAAGGCGAAGGCAGCCCCAAAAAAACAATCAGGCTCGCATGTGCTGACCACCGATGAATTGCCCTTGCCAAATCCCGATGAGATCCCTGAGACGGATCAAGAGAACCCGCTAATACTTCAAGATATCGAAGCCATGGCGGGAGACTTACCCGATTTGCTACAAGACCCGCCTTCGATGCTAGGCAAGCCTAGTAATCAGCACGAGAATCTTTCGCAGCTAGCTGCGAAGCTTGAGAGCGCTCAGCGAGTGACGGATGCCGCCGTTGCTTTGGTCTCCAACGCGGCACAAGCCAAAGAGCAGGGCAGGGTAGCAGAAGCAGAAAAGCTAACCGCCATGGCCATTCAGCTAAAAGAAATGGCCGCTGAATTACTCAGCGGCAGACCTTAGCTTCGCAAAAGTAGTCAGTTACGCCGTAAAGTGCGAAACGCTGTTACGGCTTTCGACAAGCAAGCGGAAGAAGAACTCAGTGCAATGGGATTGAAAGTTTGAGCATGGAATTTCAATTGGTTTTACCGTCTCAGCCAGAACGGGAAATCGATGAATTACTATTTGATATTTTTGACGCGTTGGAATGCAAATGCGGACTCATCGGTGGAGGTACTTTTGGGGACCGAGATGGATGCATTACAG
>JBCCEO010000067.1:0-17620 GCA_039030255.1 Planctomycetota bacterium
ATTTGAAGATGTTGATTCAGATGAGATCGAAACCGTTACTGTTATCAAAGGAGACAAAGCGAGTCAGGCTTATGGCGTCACCAGTAAGAATGGTGTTGTGGCAAAACAGGAACCTTTCACTCCGTACTTCTCTTTCTTTTGTGGCCAGCATGTCGACTCATCCACAACATGCTCAATCGAATACGCACGCGGATCCGACGCTTGCTCCTGAACTGGAGACAGTCTCGACGCGTCATCATGCCAACGCCGTTGCCTTTCTCGGCAGCCTTCTTTTGCACGTGGCCCTCCTTTTGATTCTTGCTTGCTGGGTTTACAGCGTCGGTAAGAAAAGCAAAGGAGTCTTGATCAATGCTCGCCTCGATGAATCGGAGGCATTCGATCTAGCCGACATGGACACCTTTGAAATGTCCATGCGAGAAGTCGTCGAAGAAAAGTACGAAGAGGTAGAACAAGACTTTAAGATTGACGCAGATATTGAAAGCCTAGTTGAACCCGCCAGCGACATTGCCAGGCTTACGTCTGTTTCCGTCGACAGTGTAATTGATCAACTGGCAGAGAAAACCAAAGGCCGAGGCGCCAACTTCTTTGGTGCCTATGCCCAAGGCAATCAGTTCATTTACATTATCGACAGTTCTCGCAGCATGGACGGAGATCGCTGGCTCTATGCCCGACAGCAATTGCTCGACAGCCTTAAGGGCCTAAAGTCGGGACAAGAGTTTTATGTCATCTGCTTTGATCACGAAACTACTTTTCTATTTGGCCAAGACCCCCAAAGCGCTAAGTATTACAAGCCGACGGCGAGCAACATCAATCGTGTTCGAAACTGGCTTAGGTCCCGAGAGCTGGGCTATAGCACCATGCCCAAGGTTGCGCTTCAGTATGCCCTCAATTTCAAACCCGACGCCATTTTTCTGCTGTCTGACGGGGAGCTTCGTGATGATTCGCAAGTGGAACTTTTAAGGGTGAACGCCAATAGTCCTTATCGCCGTCAGATCCCGATTCACACCGTACACTTGTTCAGCCGGCAAGGAAGAAGGACCTTGGAGATGATTGCTGAGCAGAATAATGGCTCCTTCACGCCGATCGAGAATGCCAAGTCCTTCAACCAACTCGGCAGCCGCTCTGCCAGGAAAAAGAGACCTATCCCTTAACAGTCGCTCCGAATTTGGTTCGAGCAGAAGAATTCGGCATTCGTTCTTTCGATCGGCTCACCAGATTGATCGAGAACACGCTTCCCACCCCTGGAGAGTGGCAGTTACGAGGTTGAATACAAGGGTCTGCGTATTTCGCCCAGGTTTGCCATTGAGGAAACGGTCAAGGACGTATACGATTTTGCGTTCAGGTATTGGCCACCAACGGTCGAAAAACCTGTGAAAGCGAATTCATAAACGTCGCAAGAGAAGAACTATGAAGGCCGATATTCACCCAAATTACCAAGAGACGACCGTTACCTGCGGTTGTGGCAACTCCTTCACCACGCGTAGCACGCGATCGGAGATGAAGGTCGATATTTGCAATGCTTGCCACCCGTTCTACACTGGCAAGCTGAAGTTTGTGGACACTGCGGGTCGTATCGACAAGTTCCAGAAGAAGTTTGCAGCAGGCACCTACGCCAGCTTGCAGAAGCCCAAAAAGAAGAAGAAATAGCTACGCCAGTTGTGGTGCCAGTCCTCTGCGGGCTCCCCAGTCCGGCTTGCGAGGCACGGCAGCTCAACTGCGCTCTTGATGCGGGCTGCGCAGTACACCTGGAGGCCCTGTCCGAAGGCCTTTAGGCTCGAGCATCATCGCCAAACTTGAATCCACTCAAGTGCCCGTCGTGTTACACGTCGGGCATTTTTTATAAAGTTACGAAAATGAACGTTCGCGAAGATCTCGAATCAAAACTCAGCCGCTTTCTGGAACTGGAGCAGGCCATGTCTGATCCCGACGTGATGTCCGACTCGGGCAAAATGGCCGCCTATGCCCGCGAGCATGGCTCCTTGGCCAAAACGGCGAACAAGTTCCGCAGCTATAAGAAAATGAGCTCGGACATCGACGAGCTTCAAATGATGGCCGAGAGCGATGATCCTGAAGAAAAGGAAATGGCCCTCGAGGAGATGAACAGCCTCCGCGCTGAGCGGGAAACGCTTTGGGACGAACTGCTAGAGTTGACCATCGGTGGAGAAGATGCAAATCGGAGCCGTTGCGTGATGGAAATCCGAGCCGGCACGGGAGGCGACGAGGCCGCTTTGTTTGCACGAGATCTCTTCGAAATGTACAAGCGCCACGCAGAAGCCAAGAGCTGGAAGACGGAAGTCATGGACATGAGCGCGACCGAGCGTGGTGGCTTCAAGGAAATCACAATCGGGCTCGAAGGCGAAGGTGTCTTCCGCGAGCTGCAGTTCGAAAGCGGAGGCCACCGCGTCCAACGTGTACCCGAGACAGAAACCCAAGGCCGAGTGCACACCTCCGCTGCGACCGTGGCTGTCATGCCAGAGCCTGAGGACGTTGAAATTGAACTCAGCAAGGATGACTACCGAGTCGACAAGTTTGGAGCCAGCGGACCTGGTGGTCAACACGTAAATAAAACAGAATCCGCCATCCGTTTGACGCACTATGAAACAGGCATAGTGGTCCAATGTCAGGACGAAAAGAGCCAAATCAAAAACTTGTCAAAAGCACTGCGAGTTCTGAAAAGCCGAATTTACGATCACCGACAGCAAGAAGAAATGAAGAAGCGGGCCGCAGACCGCAAATCGTTGATAGGCTCAGGAGATCGGAGCCAGCGAATCCGAACGTACAATTTCCCGCAGAATCGCATTTCGGACCATCGTATTAATCTAACTTTGTACAAACTGGATCACGTCCTTGCAGGCGATCTTTCACCAGTCACCGAAGCGCTGCTAGAGTATGAACGGGATCAATTGCGTGGAGATATGGAGGGCGACAAATGACTGCGACCGAAACATGGACGATTGGTCGACTGCTTACTTGGACAACCGAGTATCTAGAAAAGCATGGCTCGCAGTCCGCTCGCCTTGACGCCGAAGTCTTGCTTTCGCACGCTCTTGGGTGTCAACGAATCCAACTCTATACGACCTTTGATGAAGAGCCGAGCGAAGAGGCTAAGACCGCTTTCCGTGAAATGGTTCGACGCCGAGCCGAAGGGACACCGGTTGCGTATTTAGTCGGATACAAAGAGTTCTACTCAGACACTTTCGACGTCAATCCAGATGTACTGATCCCGCGGCCTGAAACAGAACACTTAGTTGTCGAGGCATTGGACCGAGCCAAAGAACTGCTTGCAGAAGATGCAAATCGGGAGCTAAAGATTGCAGATGTCGGAACCGGAAGTGGAATCATCGCAGTCACACTAGCCAAACAACTGCCGAATTGCCAAGTCATCGCCATCGACAAATCGGCTGCTGCATTAGAACTCGCAGAACGGAACGCAAAGAAACTAGATGTACCGGAAAGCCAAATCCAGTTCTTGCAGTCGGACCTATTGTCTGAGTTAAGTCCTGCGACTCAATTTGACTTGATCATTAGCAATCCGCCTTATGTCTCCGAAGCAGAATACGCCGCGCTGGACAACACAGTCCGCAACTTCGAACCGGAAATGGCCCTGGTGGCTGGTCCCGACGGAAGTGAGTTGATTGTGGAATTGATGCGGCAATCCGTTAAGCTACTGAACCCTGAAGGCTACTTCATTGTCGAAGCTTCCCCGATGCTATTTGATCGCGTGACCAAGTGGCAAGGCTCCGATTGGAAATGCGAAAAGATCACCAAAGACCTCGCTGGACTGGGGCGTGTTGCAACGTTCAAACCCAACGTCGACGGCCCCGCATAGTTCGCTCTTCAGAAATTCAAAAATAACCTCAACCCAAGAACCACTGGCAGGTCTTCTCATGGAAATGGAAAAGCTCGTTTCGCTCTGCAAACGACGAGGCTACTTATTTCAGTCGAGCGAAATTTATGGCGGGCTCAACGGTTTTTGGGACTATGGTCCGCTTGGAGTCGAACTAAAACGTAACGTTAAAGAAGCGTGGTGGCGCGACATGGTAAGCGGTCACGATGACCTCTCCATTTTGAACGGCGCTCCATCGACTTACGAAATGACTGGCTTGGATTGCACGATCATTATGCATCCCCAAGTGTGGAAGTGCTCAGGCCACTACGATTTGTTCCACGACTTCATGGTTGATTGCCGAGAGACCCGCAAGCGATACCGACACGACCAAGTACGAGGGCATTGGGTTGAGGCCAAGGGTCAAAAGATCTTTGTCACGACCATGGCAGAAGTCAGCGGAGAGCAAGACGATGTAAAGAAACGTGCGATGAAGTACTTCAAGCTTCGTGCGAAAGACGCCGACCAAATCTCACTCGTGGGTGACTTCGAGTGCTTGACGGAAGTTAGCGATTTCGCTCAAGTTCTCGCACCTGACACAAACCAACTCGGCACTCTCACCGAGCCGCGTGAATTCAATTTAATGTTCAAGACCTACGTTGGTGCACTGAGCGGCGAGGAAGGTGCTGCCTTCTTGCGTCCAGAAACAGCGCAAGGCATTTTTGTGAACTTCAAGAATGTCGTCGACAGCACGCGTGTCAAAGTACCTTTTGGTATCGCCCAAGTCGGCAAGAGCTTTCGCAATGAAATCACCCCGCGGAACTTTACATTTCGTTCCCGCGAGTTTGAGCAGATGGAAATCGAGTTCTTCTGCCACCCGGATGAATCGCAGAAATGGTATCAGTTCTGGCGCGACCGTCGCATGCAGTGGTACCAAGATTTGGGACTTTCAGGCGAGCGACTACAGTTGCGAGAGCACCACGCGGACGAATTAAGCCACTATTCCACGGGTACGGCCGACATCGAATACGCCTTTCCATTCTTGCCTGCGGGCGATTACGGAGAGCTAGAAGGAATCGCACATCGAGGCGACTTCGATCTGCGCAGTCACATGGAAGGTAAGCTCGATGAGAAATCCAACCCACTTCAAGTTCAACTAGATGAAAACGGAAAGCCCAAGTACCGTGGTAGCGGTAAGGATCTGACCTACCGAGATGAAGTTAGCAACGAACGCTTTACACCGCACGTCATTGAGCCATCGGCGGGAGCTGATCGTGCAACCCTGGCGTTCCTTTGTGAAGCCTACAAGGAAGATTCTGCCCCAGATGACAAGGGCAAGATGCAAACGCGAACCGTCCTGTCGCTACATCCGCGATTGGCGCCAATCAAGGCCGCTGTCTTTCCTCTGGTGAAGAAGGATGGAATGCCAGAAATTGCGAAGGACATCTACCGCGAACTGAAAAAGGACTTCAACGTCTTTTACGACGAAAAAGGAGCGGTTGGTAGGCGTTACCGAAGGCAAGATGAGGCAGGTACTCCATACTGCATCACCGTTGATGGCGATAGCCTGACGGATAAGACTGTCACCTTACGCGATCGCGATTCTCTAGAGCAAACTCGCGTCAAAATTGACGATATCGCAGACGAAGTCGCCAAACGCCTGCGTTAGTCGACGCATAATCTGATTCTGATTGCGACAAGGAGCGGCAATGCGAGACATTTCGCTTGCCACAGGTCTTTCCTGAGCGATAATTGAGGGTGCGAACGGTAGGTTTGCCGGTCTATTTTTGCTCTCAGGGGATGGTTATGTCGTTCAGAAAGAATTGCATCAAGCTTCTTTTGCTTTCCGCTTTGGTTGTTGCTGGAACCTTCCAGACACAAAACGTCCATGCGGGAGGCTACCCGCCCTTCGGCGCTTGGGCCTACGGTTCTGGCAGCCCGGGATATTACGGAGTTGCCCGGACGCGAAGTGTGACTCGAGTTCGGCCCACGCTTTGGGGCGGCTATGGAAATATTGGCTTCGCAGCAACGTCTCGCGTCTACACACGTTACCGCTCCTATCCAACTTATTCTTCCTTGACGTACCGAGTTGGATTCCCACGCTATTATCATCGTCCTTTTGTAGTCAACTATTACACCCCGGCTATTCGCTACTACCCGGTTTACTACAGTTTCCCAGCAGTGACCTTCCCGGTTCTCCCCGTTGCTCCGGCGTGCAGCACGCCGAGTACCACTTTGTCGGTATCTGTGCCAACACTGCTCACACAGAACACTTTGAAGCCACAAGTAAACGTAGCCAATACGGATATTTCGAGCCCTACAAATCTTCCGCCAAGCAACTTGAGATTGGTTGGCACTCACCCCCAACCCAAGGCGGTCCCGCAGGCCTTGATGAATGCCGCCGATGCAATTCTGCAAGCCGGCGGGTACGCTGAGGCGGCGCAAGCCTATGCGGCATTGGCCGTTCAATTCGAAAACAATCAAGCTCTGCTGGAAAGGCGATTTGCCAGCCAAGTTCTTAGCGGGAAATTTGGGCAAGCTGAGGTGATTTTGCAGCTCGCCGAGCTCTCACAGATCCCCATCAATGGAGGCGGTCTGGGGGTCGACGGACTTACAGGTATGTTAGCAGCACCGAATGTGCTGGAAACTTCCACCGAGGCTCTTGCAGAGCATGCCTTGCGAAACGCAACAGATCCTGTTGCCCTGCGTACCGTCGCAACTTGGCTGACACTGTGTAGCAAGCAAGAAAAGGCAGAGATCTTTTTTGAGGCCGCTGCTCGTCTGCAAAAAAAGGGCAATCTCCAACTTCCAGCACAGGCTCCAACCAAGTCCAAGCTTGTATCATTCCCGTAATTTTCGACATAAGTAATGTCGATGCAGTGTTAACTACACAGCTGCTTCCCACCATTAAATCGATCGGGGTTTCCGATACAATAAAGTTGTGTCGCTGGACAGATCGGCATCAGCTTGCTGCATTGGCGTTACAAGAGCTGAACATCTGCGGCTAAGCAAAGAGAGCCTCGGCAACCTGCCCAGGCTTTCCCCCTCCTTTTAAGATCAGGTTGTCCCATGACTTGGCGTTTTGCTGCGCAGGTACTCCTCCTGCTTTTTGCATTCTCCTATCCAATGTGTGCCGCACAAGAGGTAGGTCTCGTGGACTTTGCTCGCGATGTGCAACCGATCCTGGATGAAAAATGCTTAGAATGCCACGGGCCTGAGAAAGCTAAGAACGACTATCGCGTCGACGATGAAGCGTTCATGGACTATGTCGAAGCGGGTAGCCTTGAAGACAGTTTTCTTTGGGACTACCTTGTCACCGATGATCTCGAAATGAAGATGCCACCGCCAGACAAGCCTCAACTTACGGGTGCAGAATTGGCAACCATTAAAGTCTGGATTGAAGAAGGCGCTGCCTGGGCCAAGCCAGAACCGAAGGAAACCTCCGAGGGAGTGGATTCGGAACAAACAGAAGTGCAAGACGTATCGCAAATGTCTTCGGTAGCACGGCTGTGGCTCTTTCAGGGACTGTTTCACCCGGCCTCCGTACACTTTCCCATCGCTTTGCTCGTGGTCTCGACCGTGTGCTTAGTGCTCTCCTTCTTGAATCGGGATTCCTTTGAACCCGTCGCGTTTCACTGCCTTTGGATGGGTGCCCTCGCGGCTGTTGCAGCCTGCGTGATGGGCTGGGGATACGCCCAGCATGAAGGCTATGGATCTGGTCTTAACTTGCAGAACAGTGCGATTAATAGACACCGTTGGCTGGGCATCGCAGTCGCAATCGGCGGACTTATCCTAATCCCACTTGCTCGACGCGTTCGACGTGAAGGCCAGTTCAAGGACCGATTGGCTTGGTTAGTGGGTGGCACTGGACTACTGCTCGCCGTTTCTACAGTCGGCTATCAAGGTGGAGAATTGACCTATGGGGAAGATCACTACACCAAAGAATACTACAAGCTCTTTCCGGAGCACGCACCTGAGGAGTCCGAAGATTCAACGGAAGCGGATGACTCCGCCAACGTGACCGCTAATACGAAAAATGCATCGACCGATACGGACTCGTCAACAGAGGACGCCGCAGGTGGTGACCCGGAATCTGACAAAGATGAATCGAACGATGAAGCCGACGAAACGGACAACTTGGAACCCAATTCCTCAGAGTCAAAAGAATCCACCAAAGACACCGGAGAATCGGAAGGCGACGCAGCAGAAGGCGAAAGTAGCGCCGCTCAGGATAAGACAGAAAATGGCAACTCTGCTACAGATGCGACGGATTCACCTGAGAACGAAAACTAGCTCACCGTCGAAAACTAGACGACCGTTTTCGACTGTAAAGGAAAGAACCAACCGAAATGGACTTCGTAGCCATCGATTTTGAGACGGCAAATAACAACGCAAATAGCGCTTGTCAGCTTGGTCTCGTCGAAGTTCGTAACGGCGAAATCACTGGCGAGCACTGTTGGTTGATTCGACCACCGCGACTCTACTTTTCGCCTCGTAATATTGCCGTCCATGGTATTCGCCCGCGGCAGGTAGCTGACGCGCCCAGCATGAAGGAACTTTGGAGCGAGCTCGCTCCGTTGCTGCACGATGTTCCCGTCTTGGCCCACAATGCACGATTTGATATCGGTGTTTTAGTCGCAAGCTTGGCAGCCTACAAAATAAAATGTCCGGACCTTGAGTTTTCATGCACTCGCTTGATAGCTCGTGGTGCCTGGCCTGGCAAAGCACGCTACGGCCTAAAGCCACTAGCGGACTGGCTACAAATCCGTTTCCAACATCATGACGCACTTGAGGATGCACGTTGCTGTGCCATTATTGCCCTAGCCGCGGCCAAAGAAGCTGAACCAAGTTCACTTTCCGCGATGGAAAAGGCCCTTCAATTGCGGCGTGGCAAGATTGTTCAAGGAAGGATCGTCAGTCCAACCAGTCTTCGTAAACGAGGCGGCGAGCGAGGATTTGGGGGTCGACAAGCAACTGACAAATGGGGATTCCCTTCTACCCGAGCAGCGCTGATCGGCGCCGTCGACTCCATAGCGATCAAGCAGGCATCTGCGGGCGGTTCACCACTAGCGGGCAAACGTGTCATGTTGTTGGGCCCGCTACGCGGCTTGGATATGGAACAAACAAAAGAACTCGTCGAAAGCTTAGGTGGCCAATTCGAAACCCAGATCGGACCAAATACCAACTACGTGGTGGCCTGCGGAACAACGCTCGAAGCTGCCGGACATATCGTTTGCCAATCCGTCGCTGACAGTCAAGAAGAATACAAGAATTCAAGTAGTGAGAACCAGAACTCCAGTGTGCAAGGAGTCCGCTTATTGAGTGAACGTCAATTCCGCGCTCTACTTCCAGGCGGAAAAGCGGCCGCTTGGTAGAAGACAAAGCTCGGTTCAACAATAAGGACGCAAAGTGGGAATAACGGGCCAAATCATAGCTGAAGCTGCAGCCATGGGACCACGCTACGCAAAGCGGCTGATATCTGGAATTCCAGAGCATCGATTCGCACGAATGTCAGAGCCCTCCGGAAAACTCATCACTGCAAACCACCCAGCGTTTATCCTCGGCCACCTTAGCCTTTACCCAACCAAGGTGCTTGAACTCCTTGAGCAGGATACAGATCCCGCTGCTGTGCCTAACAAGTACGACGAGTTGTTTTCCAAGACGGCGACATGTCAGGACGATGCCAATGGTTCGATCTATCCGAAACGCGCCGAGTTGATCGAGAACTTCGAGCGTACTTACGAAGCGGCAATTGCTGCTCTGCCGCTCGCTACCGATGAGTTTCTTGCAGTCGCCAATCCAGTCGAATCACCGCTGCAACAAGTTTGCACAACACTGGGAAGCCTACTCAATTTCTATATGAATGGGCACGTGATGTCCCACATGGGGCAGCTTAGCACTTGGCGGCGTATGGAAGGATTGGACGCGGCTTAGAAACTGGGAACTGTTGAGGCGCATTTTGCATCTAGCTTTATCCGCTAGTCGCTTCGCTCCAGCTCGTCCCGTGCAGTTCTTGCTTAGTGGCCCAACGAGCCTGGGAGCCAAACAGATCAGCATTGCAGATGGGACAAGTAGCGTTCTCCGCGTCCGGAAAAATGCGTTCAGCTTGCAAATCTGGCTTAAGCCAAATTGCTTCGCATTCATCACAGAGTGCAAAGAAGTGAACTCCCGCACATTGGTCGCTGCATTTTCGCACCCGCACCTCTCCTTGTTCACAAAATGGGCAAGTGCCCAAGGTAGGCTGAGCATTGGCAGGATCGTTCATGAATCTATCAGTTAGAGAAAAGCTGGAGAAACCGACTAGAAAGGAAAAGCAGTGATGACTTTCTTGCCTTCGACGACAAGGCGAATTTTCTTGGCGTCTGGGTTCCCTTTGCGTTTTCCAGTTTGACCTCCCACATAGCCAATCGGTTTGGTGAACGGGGCCTCAAGCACGAGGCGATCTTGCTCTTGTTTCTTACTCGTTCCCTTGGCCTTTGCGGAAGCTCTTTCGTAGGTGTCATCGAGCCATCGAATCACTTGTGCCATGTCACCATAAAACACTCCGTGGGGACCGGAGCGATTTGGCTGATCGTCGAGATGTCGTTCAAGGTGCTTGAGACGATGTCCTTCCTGACTCCCTGGTCCATAGATGAGTCCGCCTGGTGATACGAAGCGATTTCCCCCAACATCCTTGAGCAGGCCGTACCGCAGACCTTCAGTACTGGAAGATGCGTTGTCAGTTTCAGACGTCGGAGGCCCCCGCGGCTTATTGGAGCTGGCACCCTTTGTCTCTTGCTGCTTATCCGAAGACGTCTGCTTGCTGGATTTTGCGCCCGAAGAAGTAGCAGTGCCTTTCGACCCATCCGATTGCGTACTCTCTTTCTTGCTTTCCGATTTAGCGGAGGCATCCTGTTTCGAAATACTACCCTTCGGATCGGATGTACTATTTCTCGAAGAAGTCGACGCATCTTTGTCGACGCTCTTATCTTGCGCCCCACCCTTCCCCTTTGAATCGCCGGTAAGATTCGCGACGGAGGGCAAGTTCCATCCCAGTTTGCTATTCAAAACTGGCTGAGCCAGAGCATAGCCAATGGCGATAAGTACGAGAGCCACCGCCCATTTTGTTGGTATTTGGCTAAGAAGGTTTTTGTTTGATTTTTGCATGGATTCCTCTCAGGCTTTCGAGCTAGCTGCCAATAATCCGCCCTATTGACGATATGAAGGAACTAAAAGTCTAAAGGAGCAACTTCACCACCACCAATCGTTCCGATTTCGGAATATACCTTGGAATCCATGTCTTCGGAAAGAAAGGCTACGTGCCCATCCGCGAATACGAATTGACACCCACCGGTGTGCATACTTGAAAAACAAATTTCCTTCGCGTCAATCCAAATATCATTTTTCTTGACCGCATTGATTGGGACGCCAGAAGAGCCAATCGCCTCGGAAACTTCCCGCATTCCATCCTGACGCTGAGAAACTCCATCACTGCCGATGTACCAGTGGTCTACAACTTGGTCAAGAATACCATCGAGATCTGGTCCTTGAACTTCCCAGCGGAACAGTGCTTCACCAATGGCCAAGCTATTCGATGTTCCATCCGTAACGCTGGCAAAATCGCTCTGACTGTTAACGAACATCAGACCATCACGAAAAGGCAATCCAAGGTGCTCTGGAACAGAGCCTGATTCATGCAGGTCTGTCCCACTACCAACGCAGAGATAATTGCTGGGAACTCGATTTACGACACCTTGCGCAGAAAAGTGTTCGCGAGAGTTTCCACTAGGACATCGGTACACCGACAGATAGGTCGCGCATGCTTGACTGTTTCCAGGATTCGCATCAGTCCAACCCTTAGAAAAATCAAGGCTGCGATACAAGTTATTTTGCTCTAGATGGGGCAGTAGACTTGCCGTCCAAAAGGTGTGATTGGGCTCCACGATCCCAGCTGGGAAACGCCTCATCGCACCGTGATAGTTGTGAAGGGCAAGCCCCATCTGATGCAAGTTGTTAGCGCATTGAATACGGCGAGCTGCTTCACGTGCGGCTTGCACAGCAGGTAGGAGAAGGCCAACCAAAATGCCGATGATGGCGATTACAACAAGCAATTCCACAAGAGTGAAAGCCTGTCTCCTGGTAGGTTTGATTTCTCGTGGTTGCATCGAGAGGAATCCGACATTACGGTCTGGTCTTAGCGCCTGAAATGGACACTCAAAATACCATTTCAATTCGCATCGGCCAACTAATTGGCGGCATCCCTTCCCTGACAATCTGCTCCTGTGAGCCAATGCACAGTAACAATCGGCCCAACCGCACCGGCTAATCATGCAATGCTGCGTTGCAAGCCAAGCAGCCATTTTCCACTGAGCCGATTAGTTTATCGCCAGCAACAGTCGGCTCGGGGCTTCCAATAGAGCGATCACATAGTTCAGAAATCGGGCTGCAGTCGCACCATCTACCAAACGGTGGTCATAAGACAGGCTTAGCGGCATCATTTGACGTGCCTGGATGGAATCATCTTCCATCACAACCGGCAGCTTACGAGTGCGGCCAACCAGCAAGATTGCAACTTCGGGCACATTCACAATCGGTGTACTATAGGTACCGCCGATTGCACCCAAATTGCTGATTGTAAATGTTCCGCCCCGAAGCTCGTCGACACCAAAGTTATTGTTCCGCACACGCGAGGCTAAATCAGCCAATCCCTTTGCGATATCTGGAATTCCCTGCGAATCGACGTGGCGTAAGTTCGGTACGACCAGACCTCGTTCACTATCGATCGCAATGCCCATATTGACGTAGTCACGATAGACAATCTCATCATTTTCCATATCGATCCGCGCGTTCATTGCAGGATGTTGACGCAGAGCCGTTGCCACAGCTTTGATGAGGAAAGGCATCGTGGTAAGTTTGATTCCTTCGGCCGCATAATCATCCTTGCTCGAACGACGAAAGTCTTCTAGGTCCGTGACATCAGCATCGTCAAAGTTTGTTACTCGCGGCACCGTCGACCATGAGGCATGCATTTGATTTGCGATGGTTTTACGGATCTTACTCATTCGCTCTACGCGAACAGGCCCGTACTCGTCCTGGCTAGGATCGCCGGGAAGCGTCATTGGTTTGTTGCCACCCACTGGCGAAGGCACCGGTGCACTTGTTGGAGCAGGGGCAATGGTCGTCGAGGGCGATACGGCAGGAGGCTGAGCAACTGCTACACTTCGACTAGATTCACGAACGGCACGCAGTACGTCCTCACGAGTAATCCGTCCGCCAGAAGCACTTCCAGTCACGGCGGACAAATCGACTCCTACTTCGCGCGCAAAACGCTTCACAGCCGGTCCAGCTGGAATGGGATCGTCGTCCTCGTCCGTTGTTGCCACAGATACGGCGGGCGCGGAAGCAACCGGTGCAACGGGAGCAACGGGAGCAACGGGTGCGGCAGGTTTCACCGCCGGGGTAGGCTCAGGTTTGGAAACTTGCTCAACGGGGGCTGGTGCTGGCTCTGGTTCAGGCTCCGGCTCAGCGGCTGGTTCTGGCGCTGCAGGTGGCGCTGGAGCTGCTGCTGCGGACGCTCCAGATTCGATCTGTGCGATCACAGCGCCGATTGCAACTGTTTGCCCTTGTTCGACAACAATTTTTACGATCTTGCCTGCTTCGGGAGCTGGCACGGTTGCCGTAGCCTTATCCGTTTCGACTTCCATCAGTGCTTGGTCTTTGGTGACGGTTTCACCTTCACTAACGAAAATCTCCAGGACGTCCCCTGAATCTACGCCTTCTCCCAAGCCGGGAAGCGGTACATCAATTGCCATTGGATGCCTACAAATCTCTGTTGCTGTTACTTTACTGTTGTGTAATCACTTTGACTGCTCGACCAGATTAGGCGAACAATGGGCTGACCTTTTCAGGATCATAATCCAGTTCCTTAATCGCCTTGGAAACTTCGGTCATTTTGATTTGCTCTAGCTTCGCTAGCCTATAGAGCGACGCAATCACGATGGATTCTGCGTCCACTTCAAAGTGCCTACGGAGAGTTTCGCGAGTTTCACTGCGTCCCATCCCGTCGGTACCGAGCACGAAATAGTCACCTGGAATGTAACGACTCAGTTGTTCAGGCAATGCTCGCACATGATCACTAGCCGCGATAAACGGACCTTCGACTCCGTCCAAAGTCTCTTCAATGAAACTGCTTCGAGGCTTCTGAGTGGGGTGCAACATATTCCACCTCTCACACTCTTGTGCATCGCGACGTAGTTGCGTGTAGCTGGTTACGCTCCAAACATCACTCGATATCTTGAACTTATCGGCTAGTAATTCTTGTGCGGCCAATGCCGATCTTAGAATTGGCCCAGTTCCGAAGAGCTGCACCTTTGCTTTCGGGGCACGCACCTTGCGGCTGGAGACCTTGTAAATGCCCTTCACAATGCCTTCCTCCACGCCCTCAGGCATAGCTGGCATTTCGTAGTTTTCGTTCTCGATAGAGATGTAGTAGATGGCGGTTTCTCCATCCTGATACATCTTCTTGAGGCCATCCATTACGATGGCTGCTGTCTCGTAGGTGTAGGCTGGATCATAGGCACGGATTAGCGGAAATGCCATAGCGTTAAGGTGGCTATGTCCATCTTGGTGTTGCAGTCCCTCACCATTAAGTGTGGTACGTCCTGATGTACCGCCAAGCAAAAAGCCCTTGGCTCGCATGTCGGAAGCAGCCCAGATCAAGTCTCCTACGCGTTGGAATCCGAACATCGAATAGTAGATGTAGAACGGAATCATATTCACGCCGTGCGTGGAATAGGCCGTGCCGGCCGCGTTGAAGCTGGCCATCGAGCCAGCTTCGGTGATACCCTCTTCCAGGATTTGTCCGTCGCGTGCTTCCTTGTAATAGACCAAGTTATTTGCCGTACGGTCTACTGGTTCGTAAAGCTGGCCTGCGTGAGCGTAAATCCCGACCTCAGAGAACATGCCTTCCATACCAAAGGTCCGCGACTCATCGGGAACGATCGGTACAACTTGCTTTCCGATTTTCTTGTCTTTGCAAAGCTGCGAGAGCAATCGCACCATCCCCATGGTGGTGCTCATCTCTTTACCCCGACTATCACCGGTAAAGGCCTTGTACTCTTCGAGTGTCGGCACATCCATCGTCGGTATCGTCGTTGGACGCGAAGGCGTTGGACCTCCCAGGGCTTCACGCCGCTCCTTCAGGTACTGCATCTCCTGACTGGACTCAGGTGGCTTGTAGAAAGGCGCGCTGGCGACTTCTTCGTTGCTAATTGGAATCCCGAAGCGACTGCGAAACTCTAGCAGCTCTTCTTCGTTGAGTTTCTTCTGGTTGTGAGCCACCATTCGACCTTCGCCGGCTTCGCCCAGCCCATACCCCTTGATGGTCTTCGCCAGGATAACCGTGGGTTGTCCCTTGTGCTCGACAGCTGCTTGATAGGCCGCGAAGACCTTTTCAGGATCGTGACCGCCGCGACGAAGCTTCTCAAGCTTTTCGTCCGAGTAAGTTGCTACTAGATCCAGGAGTTCCGGATACTTTCCAAAGAAGTGATCTCGGATGTAGCTGCCAGGCATGCCGGTGTACTTCTGGTACTGCCCATCGACTACTTCCGTCATGCGTTTGACGAGATTGCCTGTCTCATCTTTCTCAAGAAGGGCATCGTAGTCGCTGCCCCAAACGACCTTGATCACGTTCCAACCTGACCCGCGAAAAACCGCTTCCAACTCTTGGATAATTTTGCTGTTGCCGCGTACTGGTCCGTCGAGTCGCTGCAGGTTGCAATTCACAACGAAGGTCAAGTTATCGAGCTTTTCACGCGAAGCGAGGTGCAAAGCACCCAGCGTCTCGGGCTCGTCGCATTCCCCATCGCCCAAGAAGGCCCAAACGCGTTGATTCGCTGTATCTTTGATGCCACGATCACGGAGGTACTCGTTAAACCGAGCTTGGTAGATGGCCATGATGGGGCCAAGTCCCATAGAAACCGTTGGGAACTCCCAAAACTCGGGCATCAACCAAGGGTGAGGATAGCTGGAGAGTCCAGGTACATCCTGCAGTTCCCGGCGAAAGTTCTCGAGATTCTCGATGCTCAAGCGTCCTTCCATGAAGGCTCGCGAGTACATTCCTGGAGAAGCATGTCCCTGGAAGTAGATCAAGTCGCCTTCGTATCCTGTCTCACCTCGGCCTTTGAAGAAGTGATTGAAACCGACTTCGTAAAGTGTTGCACTGGAGGCAAAGGTACTGATGTGCCCGCCGATACCTTCATTCTTCTTGTTGGCACGCTGCACCATCGCCATGGCGTTCCAGCGGATGATGCTCTTGATCCGACGCTCAAATTCGCGATTGCCCGGGTAAGGCGGTTGTTTATGAACTGGGATGGTGTTGATGTAAGGCGTGTTGACCTGCAGCGGTACGTCAACACCCTCGCTGCGAGCATGCGTATCAAGAGCCTTCAAGAGAAACTTGACTCGTTCCGGTCCCTTGCTCTGCAACACATACTCGAGAGAACTAAGCCACTCTTCCGTTTCGCCAGGATCTCCATCCACTAAGTCGGGGATTTGCCCCGCGGACAGAACATCCTTTTCGGCTTGGCTTAGAACTTCTGCGTCAGACATATTGACTCTCTATCAGTGGATTTGATCCGCTAGCAGCCTTCGGTGGATGCCGCGTCTTCTTGCTGCGAATTCGAAAGCTCCAGATCCTTCGAGGCCAAAGGGGCAGTCGCGACTTCGCTGATTATTTTTACCTACGAGGTACTCGTTTGGGATTCGCTAGAAATCCAGTCGGACGAGGCACTGGATTCTCGTGGACCCACCCACTTCCACGTTTTTCTATGGCGGAAGCAGCACCGAGATTCTGAACTAAACTGCCCAAATGTCCAAGTCTTCTTTGTGAAGGTTGTGCTTAGTTGTGCAAAAACCAAGCGTTTTTCAACCTCAACATCCCGACTACTGAACACACGCACAGTATTCGAATTAGCCCGTAAATTCCGGCCAGACAAGCATTTAGGACTAGGAAGGCTGAAGCAGCACTTTCATCGCGCCCGGCTCGCCTTCGTATAAACGGGAAAACCAATCGGGCCCTTCCTCGAGTTTCGCCAAGGCAGTAATTAAGGGCTCCACTTTAATGTCGCCTCGCGTCAAGTAATCGATGCATTGAGGATATTCACCATTGGAGGCACAGCTCCCTTGAACCCGCAACTCGCGCGTTACGACCGACTGCAACGGAAACTCAACAGTAGGAGCCAGATTTCCCACCAAGGTAATCGCGCCGCCACGACGCGTGCATTCAATGGCGGATTGAACGGTGGGCGTCGCACCTACGACTTCGAAGGCAACGTCAGCTCCCTTGCCATCGGTGCATTCACGCACCCTAGCAATGACGTCGTCAGACTTGGCGTTGAAGACTTCATCTGCCCCGAGCTGTTTGGCAATCTCAAGTTTTGCGTCATCCAAATCAAACGCGACAACCCGCGAGCAGCCGGCTAACCGAGCCGCTTGGACGACGAGTAATCCAATCATACCGCTACCGATTACAACAGCGGTATCTCCCAATTGAATCGGAGTAATATTGGCTGCATGAATTGCGATCGAAACTGGCTCGACCATTGCAGCATGTTCAAATTTCAGTTTTTCGGGGAAGCGAAAAGCGATGTGCTCGGGCACAACCACGTACTCGGCAAACGCGCCATGCCGCCTGAATTCATCACAGGATACACCCATGACCTGTCGGTTTTGACACAAGTTGATCGTGCCAGAGTTGCAGGCGGCGCAATTACCGCAGGAAACCATCGAATCAAAGGTCACACGTTCGCCCACGGC
>JBCCEO010000068.1:0-17562 GCA_039030255.1 Planctomycetota bacterium
GAAATTATCGATGTCTTCCTGCTGACTTTCATTCACCCGGGGAGAATCCACTACGCAACCGAGAGTGGAGCCTAATTGGCATTGGTGGGAAACGTCTAATGTAAAGCCCTTGCGTGCGTAAAAGGCATCGCCGACAACGATAAGCGGCTTATAGCGAGCGAGCATTTCGAGCCCAGCTTGCGACGTGATGGTAAGACCAAATTCTGCGCATTCCATGATTTGATATGTATTCGCCTGGTCCGAGTGAACAATCGTAACGTGCGATTGACGATCCACTCCGAGTTCTAACAGTCGCTGCAAAGTTCGATTTTCGAACAACTTACCAAAGTGTGAGTTTCCGGTCGCTTCTTTCGGATGCAATCGAATCACGAGGTGGTGTGTATCCTTGAAAGCGGCCATCTCTCGTACCGCATCGAGCATAAAGTCCACCTGATCTTCATAGATCGGCGAGTCCATTACAATTGCTGCATCGGTAGCAACCTGACCAATCAAAAGGGCGACTTTCTTATCGGCTGGAACTTTGAGGTCAGCCAGTAACTTTTCTCGAGCAACAGGATTGGGGTGTGCAAAAGTCGTACTCGTATCCTTCAGGAACTCGTGGGTTTTATGTCGTTGCTCTGAAGTCAAAACGCGGGCTTTTATACGATCCCAGCTATTGCGTGCCAACGTGTGTCGATTCGTGATAGCGCCACTCACATCATCCAAGAAGAAGTAGTCTTTCAAAAAGCTGTTTTCAATGGCGACTGTCTGAATCCCCTGTCGGCGCGCAACTTCCACCGCCGCCCGCATATCACATTGCAGTCCCTGCTCGACCACGATTGTTGTCGGTTTGAGTTCTTTAAATAGGCGATCAAATCCTCGAATTAGAACAACTGCTTCATTGAAGTACTTTTCTATACTCTCTCGATCTCGGTGAACGTCAATTTTTGCCTCTAGAGCATCGTCACAGATGGAAGACTTGCAGATTTCCCACAAACCAAAACCATCGAATGTCGCGCTTCGAATGTCTTCCAAAGATTCAAAAACTTGGTGCTGCGATGACGAATTCCGCCCAGTGGTCAGTACCGCATCTTTGATGATTTCACTGCTTGCAAAACGCCAACCAAGCTCTTTCCACAGATAGTCGGTAAGCCGGACATCGACCCAACCATACCAGCACAAGAAGAGAATCCTGTGGTCAGCAAGACGCCAGTGAATCCCTTTAAAGCACCGGATGAGAGTACGTTTCAATGCAGCAAGAGTATTCACTGTTGCAGATGATCCAATTGACTCGGATTTCGTGAGGTTGCTTTTCGAGTCTATCGTTGTGTGGAGTCCGAGGGTAATTAAACAATCGGCGCGATGCCTACACTAGTTTTCCAAGTCGACAGACTGCGATATTGAATTTCCCATCCCAGCCACGTATGACATTATCTGAGTTTGAGTCGGGCTGTGAGAAACGTTCCTCTATCTCGTATCCTGCGATATGGAGAAGCTGTTCCAACTCGGTAGGAGTATAGTGGCGAATGTGGTACGGGAAGTCCTTTGGAGCGAATGGCATTTTTTCCTCATTTGGTGTTGAACAAATGAACCTACCGTCAGGCGACAGTGCGTTTCGCACAGCCTTCAAGAAATTGGCATCTTGCTCGATATGCTCAACTGTCTCAAAACTCACAATTACATCAAAGTACTCTGCCGGCAATTCTGCACGTAACGCGTCAGCCTGTCTGAATTCGACATTATTGGCCGAAAAGTTTTCTTGGGCGTATCCAATTGCTTCGGCGTTAATGTCCATGCCAATAATTTCTGAAGCCCGAGTGCATTTTGAAAGTAGACTGCTTCCGTAACCAACACCACACGCAATATCTAGTACCCGCGCGTTATCTGGTATGTATTTAGCCGCCAAACGATACCGCGCTTGGTGGTCGATCCGTATACCTTCGATTGTTGGTGCGACTTGTCTCTCACCTTTGTTGACTAGTTTCGTTGCCCGAGCGACAAGATGGCAGTCCTCCTCAATTTCTATACGAATGTTACTGAATCCTGCGCGCTTGAGAAGAAAACGCATTACCTTACTATTGAATCCACACTTGTGCACATCCCAGTAGGAAGATGTGTAATTATTCGATTGTGGATCACATTCCCGTTGCCAACCGTAGAAACCCGCCATACTCCAGGAAGCATCTGACCATTGGTCACTGAGATTTTCTTCGGACCACTCCGCTCGCCGCCACTGATCAATGTGAAAATCAAGGTTTGGAACGACAATGTGCACCTCACCGTTTATCATTAGTGCGTCGTGCCAGCTCAATAGAGTTGCTTGCACTTCCGCGAAAGTAAGGTGTTCCAACATGTGTCGCGTATAAATCTCTTGAACGTCATTACAACACTGTCCAACTTCCCAAGCGCGACAAACAACCTGTACAGTGGGTAGAGGCCGAAGGTCGCAGCCCACAAACCCCTCGCGCACGTCTTCTCCGCATCCTACGTAAAGGCGGCTTCCACTTGGCAATTTCACCTTGCTTGCTCGTCTTCGCAAAATACGAACTTCAAGCCCAACCATTCGAAGAAGTTTTGCGATAATACGTTTTATTCTTTCCACCTAGTGTTCTTTCAATGCCTTAATATCTACGTCTTCATTGAGCATGCGCCAATCCGCAGAAAACTGTTGCCCGGTCGTTGCGGGTCTGCCGCCCTCAACGGTGATTTTTTCGACCGTGGGCAGCCAATCGTAGTGCGCATTCATATCGGGACACATAAGTAATGCGCCCATTCGGTAAACGCCTGGATTCAGAGTCAGTTGTGGAATTCGAATCTCGACCACAGAAGGTTGTTTCGCCGCGATTTTGAGTCTTGTTGGTACCACGAAGTTGTTACACTCAGCGACTCTTTCGCCACTGACAGTGCCGAAATACACATCAACGACTAGTGAATCGATATCCTGATTCGATTCAATCCTCAATCTGATTGTCATGCTTTCTGCATATTGGAAAGTCGTCGCCGGTATTTGGTCGTGCCGAAAGCATTCAAACGCAGTAATTCGGGCCTGTCCTGTGCCTCTTCTGCCCCGCTCATCATCATCGAACAACGAATAGTATTGGTTGATTGCCTTTGCAGTATTTCCGTCAAACTCACAACTCCCATCCTTCAGCACGATAGTCCGGCCAGCCAGTCGGCTGACTTGTGGCATGGAGTGCGAGACGAATATCACAGCCGTCCCCTCAAGGAGCTCTGCCATTCGATTATTGCACTTTGTCCGAAAGCCAGCATCGCCAACTGCCAACACCTCGTCGACAATCAACACATCAGGTTGCAAGGCCGAGGCAATCGCAAACCCAAGCCGTACCCGCATTCCACTTGAGTAGTTTTGAACTGGTGCATCTATCGCATCGCCGATTTCGGCGAAGTCGATGATCTCTTCGAACTTGAGATCGATCTCTTGCTTGCTCATCCCCAAGATCGAGCCATTGACGTAGATGTTCTCGCGGCCAGTCAGTACAGGGTGGAATCCAGCACCGAGTTCGATAAGAGCGCCAACTCGTCCTCGCACACGAATGCTTCCATCGTCAGGCTTAATCAAGCCATTGAGCATCTTGAGTAGTGTGCTCTTGCCAGCGCCGTTGGGCCCAATCAGTCCTAAGCATTCGCCACGGCGAAGCTGAAAAGAGATATCATCAACAGCCCAAAATTCCTTTGGGCGAAGTTCGCGAGAGCTTGTGGACAAGCCGGAGAACTCACCGACCACATCCTGCATGCCGTACCAGAGCGAGCGTTTTAAATCCCGGCAATAGCGTTTGCTGACCTGGTCGACTTCTATGAGTACGTCGCTCATGGAACTACGAACTCATCCTGGCAATGAGGTGCGGAAGAGCGAGTCGATAGCTGACCCATGCCACGAACAGGAATGCGAGTGAAAAGCCAGAGACAATTGCGAAGTCGCTCCATCTGGACAAGTCGCCTGTTGTCAATGCATCACGTGTGGTCAATAGCAATGGACTTATCGGGTTCACGCGTGCCAGCAGCGTTCCTGGCCACGCGGTCGGGGGAGGGTAAACAACAGGTGTTAAGAAAAACCAGAAAGTCGTCAGCATCAGCACCCCGCGACTCACATCTTGATACAGAGCTCCCACGGGCACCAGCAAAAGTCCAAGTGTAAATCCCAGTGCCAGCGTCGATAGGATGCCAATCGGCGCGAGTATCGCTGTCCAAGGCAAAGACACTTGGAACCAGAGAAACACGCCGGCCAATAGCACCAGCCGTACTAGCGTATTGAAAAGTACTTGGCCGAATCCAGCAAGCAGCAATGCTTCGCGTGGGAAGTTGATCTTGGTGAGCATGGCCGCTGCATCGCGAACCACTTGCAAGGGGCTGTTGAGCGCCGTAGAAAATCCTTCCCACAGCAACACTCCCGTCAAAACGTAGACGGGATATACAACGGGTGTTTCTCCGACATCTACGATTCCTTGGCTTCTTAAGAATACCCAAACGGCCATTGTGGCTAACGGTGGAAGGAATGCCCAGAGATATCCGAAGTATGACAGCCGATACTGCGCGCTCAAATCCCGAACAAACAATCGCCATGCGAGTTCACGAGAGGCGAGTAAATCCTTGAACATCGCACGCACAAGATGAATTGGGTTCCGCAGTGAGGAGTCAGCCGAGTAGACGACTTCAGGCAATGAATCCGATCCAGGAGCTTTGGCTTCTGGTTCATTTGTCTTCGTGCTCGCCACCTGGCTGTCAGAAGAAATCATATCGGGATTCATGCCAGTCCGGCACCTATAAGGTCTTGAAGGTGAATGACCCCCAAGACTTTCTGGTTTTGATCGACCACCGGCAGTACAGAAATAGCCTGCTGCTGCATGTTGTGAAGAGCCTCTGCAGCAAGGCATTTTGCATGCGTTGTCTGTGGGCGCTGAGTCATCACCTCTCCGACATTCACGGAGAGCGGATTGTCATTTCTTTCTAACAGTCGCCGCAGATCCCCATCTGTAAAAACACCTTCCAGCTTCTTCGCTTCATCTGCGACAAGTACTGCTCCCAGGCGTTTGTCGCTCATTTCACAAATTGCAGCGCGAAGCGGTACATCGGACTTCACCAACGGAACCGAGTCATCTCGGTGCATGAGGTCACTTACTTCGAGAAGTAGTTTCCTTCCTAAGTGCCCGCCGGGATGAAAGATTGCGAACTGTTCACGCGTGAACCCACGTGCCTCCACGAGAGCGGCCGCCAAAGCATCGCCCATGGCGAGCATGGCGGTGGTACTAGACATGGGAGCGACCCCAAGCGGATCTGCCTCTTCTTCAACCGCCACCTCAAGCACCAAATCACTGCGTTTTCCGAGCGATGAGGATTCGTTACCAGTCAGGGAAATCAATAACACGCCCAATCGCTTGAGTTGGGGAAGCAGATTCAAAACCTCTTCGGTTTCACCACTCGACGAGAGAGCAATCACAATATCTTCGGCGGCGATAATACCTAGGTCACCGTGAAACGCCTCGACTGGGTGTAAAAAGCACGATGGGGTTCCTGTACTGCAAAAAGTTGCTGCAATTTTACGGCCGATGAGACCAGATTTCCCCATTCCAATGACTACGACCCGACCGTAGCAGTTGAGTAGCTTTTCCACGGCAACCGCGCTGCGCTGGTCGACACTTTGCGAGAGTTGGAGCAGAGCCTGAGCTTCCGCAGAAATCGTTTTTCGAATTCTGCCTAGCGCTTTGGCATGCAAGCCTGATAATGTTTCGGCCAGTTCTAAGTCCACGCTCTTGAGTCTTTACTATTGCCCGAGAATCGTTGTTGAGAGCCTTCTGCGCGCACTTCGTGCTCTTGGGTGACATTAGAACTCACCCTATAGATAAAACAGTTTGTCGGTTGCCGATTCTTAGATGATGCGCCAACTACTCCAGAATAAATTGGATTCGCAATTCAGCAATGGTACATGCAACTCAATTGCAAGAATCCCAGGATTTCCTAACGATCTTTGCAACTCATTCGGGCCATGCTGGTAGTTTTGCTGAAGGTCTCTGGTAGATGGAATTCGATAGCGCTTAGTCTCGTCGTTGCGCCTCCTTTTCGCATTGCTCTTGACGGTTGATCACGGAGAGCGGACGGGCCAGGCGAGGATCGGGGATGCGGCTCCCGAAGGGGTACAATGGGTGGTGAACAAATGAAGGAAGAGGATATTTTCAATGGTTAGGGATAGCGCAAATCCTTACGAATCTCCTGAGGTATCTAACAGCGCGCGGGGGCATGCTAGGTTTCGACTTAGACGATGGTTTGCACTAACTTTGTTGGCGATGCTGCTTCTCGATTTTGCTTCTCAGTTTTGGTACGGATACCATCCCTACCTTATGTCACTACCTGTGTTCATGATGATTCTCGCTGCCTCCGTCTTTACTCGTCACGAAGCAGAATTTCGAATTAGCGACGACGGCATTCAGTACCGAGATCTTATTCAGTTCGTAGATGTCGCTTGGGATCGTGTCGTTAGGGTCGCTCACCAAAAAGGTAAAACGTCCATCGAGACTGATTCCGCCTTAGCTCAGATCACGATCGTTAGCAGCCACGAAGATTTCAAAAGCATAGCCGGAAGAATTGAAGAACTGCAGGCAGAATTCCATTACCAAGTCGTGGACTATAGACGTGAATGAATGGCGGTCGATGAAATCAAGGGACAGCTAAAAAACGCAAGCTAGTCTTGAATCCGCTCAAAGCTAATCCAGTTTGTTTCAGCTGCGCCCGTCAGGTGAACATCGTACGTTGGGTCAGTCGCTGGATCAGGAGGATCTACCGTTGGATCCACTAAAGGTCTACGGGTAAACACTCGGACCTGAAAAACATCACCTTCAACCGCTTCGGTGAGCACGTCATTCAGAAGCACTACAGTAGGATTCGCGTCTGCGGGATCGAACATTCCCTCCGTAACAACTTGTCGCGCAATGAGGCGTTCGAACGCTCCATTCTTATAAAGCCGCAGTTCGAGCTCGTGTGACTCAACCCACTCGTCGTTGTCGTCAGCCGGATCGGCTGGGTCGTCAAACACTTGGAACTCTGCTGACACACTCACCCGCCATACTCCATCATCATTGGGAAGCAGCCACAGGACGTCGTGTACAAAGTCATTGTCGGCAGATGCAGGTGGGGCGAACGGCGGATCAACGGGAATTTCGTCCACAAAGAATCGTCTAAGGTCTGCGCTGTTCCGGTCAATGACTTGTACATCAAGGTTCAGCGCCTGATCGTCCAGATCTTCATACGCGTTCGGATCAGTGAACGGTTCCACTGCTAGATCAGTTGTATGGACGTCATCGGACTCATCTAACAGAGCAGGAAAGGGAATCGATGCGGAGTCTGCCTCATACTTGGTGAGAATTGGATTCAGCTTCGCCCCCATCCGAAACACGGAACTTGTCTCGAACACAACTCGAAAAGGTCGAACGGTAGTGGTGAATGCAAAAGTCTCACCAAGCCCATACTGTCCCCGTGAAGTGGATGCCCCGAATGCCGGATTATTGCTTGTGGCGGGCTCCAACGTATAGCCAGCAGGAGGTGCACCAATAGTGCTAGCGACGGCAGAGTCATCGGCTTCCACTGGTGTCTGACTGACAAGTTCACCTTCCGAATTTCGAACTACGTCAAGGTTAATCATAGACCCGGGTTGCGACGGGAGAAAAATTATCGCTTGAAATTCGAATCCATTGCCGTTCGCAATTCGCCCAATGACAACTGGCGCGACCCAGTCCTGGCTAACGGGATAGAAGTTTCCGCCGTCAGTTGATGTGACGTTGAATGTCCTATCAATTCCAGAGCTTTCGGGCCCGGGAAGAATGGGTACAAGTACCGTCTGCTCCATCGTAGTCGTATTACGAACAACTGCCCCGGGAAACCGGTAGGCTCCTTGTGCTGTTTCGCCATCAGGAACGAGGTCTGGGTCGAAGACATACTGTCCCAAAAGCGACAGGTTTATCTGCGGCAAATCAAGAGGATTATCATCGCTATTCCGGCTGGTAAGGTATTCCTCTGGTGTCATTACCAACCAGCTCTCATCATATAAAACCGGACCTCTTTCAATTCCCATTCCTGCATCTTCATAGACACCATCCGTCGGATACTCGTTGAGAAACCGATACACTTGTCGCGCTGTAATATTCTCGAAGTCATCCGCATTCGTAAACGGATCAGTCCCGTCCGCCGAAAAGTGCGTGACAAAGTTTTGCTTGATCAAGACGGGATTGGAATCCAAAAGTCGACCAGCATTCTCAGTGGCAATGTTGTTTTGAAAAGAGCCTAATCCAAGCACGACGATGCCGAGTATGCCAGCAACGATCGCGGCCAGCACAAAGGAGATGATAGCGAACTCGATAAGAGCTTGACCCTTGCGGTTTTTCATCTGCGGCACCTGAATAAGAAATTACTAACGATAGTATAGCAGCAGACAGATTTACCGGTAGTTTTCGAGAGCCTTTAGACGCTTTTCACTACGAGCGAGACGCGAATAGTAACTTCGGTTAGCAACCCAACACAAGTGTCAAGATGACTCGATTACGCTCGATCGAGATGAGTTCCGATCAGAATCGAGTCTCATGACCAAGTGGCCGCCTCTGAGATCCGCTCAAGCAGGGCATCGCATCCAGTTACGGAGGTTGACCAGCAGATTCCACGAAGTGGCGGACACCACCATCCATAACGGCGAGCCGAGTACAAGCACTCCGAACAATACGATCTGAAGCGTTTTGGGTGGGATCACGGAAATAGGTCTAGGGCTGGCGGCAGCTAGCTTAGGCATGATGCAAGGCAATCGAGTGGAAAAAGAGGGCACAGTCGACTCGCGCGACTTGCTATCCGAAGCCTAGCTCGGTTTTCGTTCAGAGGACCAAAAGAAGCGCGGAGAACGGATGCTCAAAAGTGCCTAAACGCTGTGGCATTTCGATCCAACTTGCATCTGCATGCTAGCAATCGCCCAGGAGAACCACACGAACTCCAAGCGTTGTTAATACCGGCAAATCCGGCAGGATCCGGATAATCGTTTCAATTTAACAGGTTGCCCCCTCCGATAACCCATTGAGTATCGGGGTTGGTCGCCCGAGTTTTATTAACGAGGGCGTTTTGCGAAGATGATGCATGTCTGGCCAATGCCAATTGCGAAATACGGTCCAAGTGGCGATCCTGATCGGAATACAAACGCTTTGTTTGCACTTCTGTGACTCAGTGAATGCACAGGGGAATATCTCGGAAGCTCCGCAGGTCACTTCTCCGACTCCGCGGATCAACTCTCCGACCCCGCAGCCCAATGTTCCGGCGCGTCGCATTCCGTCGGTACGGAGAGCGCCTGGGCAGAATGATTTCTTGCCGCAGCTTCGTGAAGAAGTTTCAGCCAAAGAGCAACGCTACCTTATTGAGCGGGTCGATCCACAGCAAACGTTGGACGTCACGACCGGACGGCCTACAGTTCTGCGATTCCGACAAGCTCCCTTTAGAGATCAAGTCGGCGATACAGGAATCTTGGAGGTGCTCAACCTCACTGAGACCGAATTTAGCCTCACCGGCAAAACCATTGGCTCTACGGTTCTCAATCTGTGGTTTCACAACCCTGAGAATCCGGCTCAACCAGAAGTTCTGAGTTATTTGGTCAGAGTCGCCGAGGATCCAGAGCAATCGCGGCAGTTTGATATTCTGCTAGAAAACCTGGAGCGCGATATCAATCGCGGCTTTCCAAACAGCGTCGTTGACCTGAGTTACGTCGGCTCTCAAGTCGTCGTGCGTGGCAAGGCGAGAGATATCGAAGATGCAACAAACATTCTTCGCATCGTGTCGCAAGGACTGCCAACCGAGGACCAGGCAGATCAATCTGCCACGATGGTCCCTGCAGCGGTACAGAATCAGCAAGGAACGAATCTGTTCCAACCCAACGCGGTTCAGCCCAGTTCCTTCCAGTCGGTTGAGGGCTTTACGATCAACGAAATCGTGGACGCTGGTGGCTTGGACAACATCTTCCAAGGGAACAACATCACCGGTGCGAATGCAGTCAACATTAACAACCGGATCGTCAACATGCTGGAAATCGCCGGCGTGCATCAAGTCATGTTGAAAGTGACACTCGCGGAAGTCGTTCGTGATTCGGGACGCAGCCTAATATCAACAGCCCGGTTTGGCGTGGACTCCGATACAACGGATGATATCTCGTTCACTCAGTCCGCTGGCGTGGGGCAACTTACCTTTCAAACCAATCAATTCTTTTTGCAGTTCGATGCACTGAAGCGACTGGGGCTCGCCAGATCACTCTCGGAACCGAATTTAACCACGCTAAGTGGCCAGCCGGCAAACTTTTTGGTTGGCGGTCAGTTTCCGATCTTAGAGTCCACCTCAACAGTTGCTGCGGTCAATCAAAACATTCGTTTTGTCCCTTTCGGAGTGCAGTTGACGGTTTTGCCAACGGTAACTGACGGAGATCGAATTAGGCTCCAACTTCAGTCAACGGTCTCAGAAACTTCCGGTGGCGGAGCTATCGGGGGAGGGATCGGTGGTGGTGCCACTGCGAATGATCCGAGTCAGCCGCCAAGCCTGTCTACTCGTAGTTTTACTTCGACGGTGGAACTGCGGGACGGGGAGTCGATGGCACTAGCTGGTTTGATCCGCAGTTCGATGGTGAATAGCTCCGCACGAGTACCTTTCCTAGGAGATGTTCCAGTCATCGGGAACATATTTTCGAACAACGAGACAAGTTACCAAGAGCAGGAGCTACTGGTCGTGGTGACTCCCTATCTGGTCTCTCCCTTGCCAGCGGGAGCGAAACTTCCAGTGCCAGGAACGGACGTGTACCAGCCTGATGACTTAGAGTTCTTCATCGCTGGGGCAATTGAAGGGTCGATCGCAGAAGACTACCGGACGCCGGTCCGCAGCAATCCGCAACGTATGAGAGCCTTTCGAAGTTCCCAGCAAAAGTACATTATCGGCAATCCTGGGCACAGCAGTGGTCGTCCACTTCCGACCTTGGTACTCCCGCCAGAATCGAATCCGGCAAGCACGTCGATCGAGGTGGTGCGATGATAAAACACAGCATAGCCTTCCAAGGTATCCTTCAATCCGCCGCATTAAAGCAATTGATCACAAGCATGAAAGTTGACAAGATGCAAGGAAAGAATGCCCCGTCTTGTCGCAGGCTTTCACGGGCGCTGCCAAGTACCATAGCAACAATCATTCTGACCACGATTCTCAGCCTCTCCGGGTGTGCTACAAGCAAGGTTTGCGACCAGAGGATGAATCTGAATGATTGCGATCGGTACGGTGCATCGGATTGCTTACCAAGGACGATGGGTTACGCCCCTCCGGGCGCGACACTGGCTGATTGGCAAAGATGTGTCGAGACTATTCCTCGCGATGCCGTGCCAGCGCCACCAGGTACCTATGTAAATGCGTGGCGTGAAGCTCAATGGTCCGCTGCTGCCCAGAACCACTGGCTTATCTCGCGCAACGAGTGGTTTTCTGGTGGCGATCGGCTTTCCCCTGAGGGCAGGCAACATGCAGAACGCCTTGCGAGTGTGCTGATCCAGTCCCCCAAATGGGTTGTCATTGAGTCGGAACCAGTACAGCTAAGCCCGGCGGAAAGCTACGAAGATGCTCTACAGCGAATCTCGGATTTAGAAGCCCGGCGCTACACTACCATCGTCGATCATCTTACCGCAGGTGGAGTAAGTGATGCAGCGGACTGGGTCGTTTTTGCAGACGATCGCAGTGTAGGAGTGCGTGGTATTGAAGCCCCGCAGATCTTTACTGGTCAATTCCTCGGTGGTGGTGGTGGCAATCGCGGCGGCCGAGGTCGTGGCCAGAGAGGCAATGGTGGGTTCGGCGGCGGCGGCGGCGGATTTGGTGGTGGTGGATTTGGCGGCGGTGGATTCGGCGGCGGCGGCGGTGGATTCGGCGGTGGCGGTGGATTCGGCGGTGGCGGAATCTTCTAAGTGATCACCTTTATTGAATATCACAATTAAGAGTTGCGAAACTCGTCTCCTATGGGGAAAACTCTAGTGAACCAGTATCGATTGGCTAGCTGCATGTTGTTGCTCGTAGTCTTAGCGAGCAGTGGCTGTTCCTCACTCACTTCGTCTCTTAGGAACGACTCTCAATCTGTCGAATCGCCCAGCGCATTATCCATAGCTGGTCAGCAGAAGCCCCTGGGTAGCCCGGAAAACCAGGAGTTGCAGATCGCTCTTGAAACAGCGCGACTTGCCGAAGAACGCGGGATGGATACCGATGCAATCGCGGCATACGAAGAAGTCAGAAGGTTGAATCCGAAGCAACCCGGAGTTTCGCATGCCTTGGCCGTGCTTTACGACCGAGGTTTAATGACCGATTCGGCGCAGAAAGAGTACTCGGCAGCCCTGCAAGAAGCTCCCAATGATGCAAACGTGCATTGCGACTACGGCTACTTCCTTTACTCCACGGGAAGGCTCTTTGAAGCTGAAGAGTCCCTCCGTCGCGCAATTAACCTGGACGCCAACCATCAGAAAAGCACCGTCAATCTAGCCGTTGTGCTTGCGAGCCAAGCCAAGTTTGACGAAGCTCAGTTTTTGTTCGAGAAAGCCATCGGTCCGGCCGCGGCACTACATAACATCGGTATGTTCCAGTTGCGGCACGGCAATACTGCCGTCGGTCAGCAATTGATCACTGCCGCGCTAGAGAAAGATCCGAGTTTGCAGCAATCGATGGCGGTGCTGGAGAACCTCGGCAGAACGCAAAACAGCTCGCGATTAGCTGCGGGATCGTTGAGCCTACCGCAGTAACTTGGAGTTGCTGCGACAGCGCATTCCAGCCCGTAGCCCGTCCGGATAATTGGCTGTCATGGGAGTTGGCTTGCTCTATTGCCGCTTTATTCTTGGTGCCATTATCCTGAGGCCTATCTTCGCGGGATAAGGCCACCCATTCAGGTTGCTTGCCAGCTATGCTGCCGGTTGCAGCATATGCAACGCGAAGCTGACCAAGCGTTCCGTTCGAGCCTTTGAGGTCGTAATCCGCGAAGTGGCCAGCATTCCGGATATGTAACAATAGAGCGCCTCAGCGAGCGATTTTGCGGACAAATCGCAACGGATCTCGCCCTGCGATTGTGCAGCTTCGATGAGATTAGCCAAACCCTTCTCGGCGGAGGCGACGGCGGCTTGCAAAATCTCGATCGCTCGCTCTGCATGAGCTGTGCGGTCTGCCATCGATCGAACCGCTAAACATCCGCGGAAATCACTCTGCTTGCTGCACGACTCTTCAACGACCCTCTTCAGCATCGCTTCAATGCCAGCAAGCGGACTTGAGGCCTTTTCGACAACCGCCTGCGTTTCTGCATGCAGCAAACGCAAGTAACGCTCGAGCGCCTTTTCAAACATTTCTTGCTTGTTCTGAAATGCCTTGTAGATACTCCCTTTTTGCAGCCCAGTGGCTTCCAGAATGTCGGACAGTGAAGTTCCTTCGTAGCCTTTTTCCCAAAAGACGCCGACCATGGCATCCAAAACTTCGTCCATATCAAATTCGCGGGGCCGCCCCATGGTCTTACTTGTGTTCATCTTCACCTCTTCTCTTCGATCGGAAATTCTACACCTTGGGAACCATTCAGTCCATAAATTGCCGTGAAGTTATTGACCGATCGGTTCCGATATCTTATATTATCGGAAACAAGAGTGTTTTTGTGGATCAGCGTTAGTATCAGAAGGTGGAAGCCATGGGATCAAAACAGAAGAATCGTCCGCTCGTAATCGACTTTAAGTCGCTATATCGCGGCGGCTGGACGGAAACTGAAACGCAAAACGTCGCATTGGTTTCTGACTTTGTTCAGAATCTGATGAACAATCACGACTTCGACTATGTGATGCAAGAGTTCAACAATAGTGCCTATGTCCAACACAACTCATCCATTCCCGATGGCATGTCCGGGTTGGTAGATTTCCTGCGTAGCTTTGTCAAACGCTACCCAGAGTACGGCTATGATGTCAAACGAATCGTTGCAGACGGAGACCTTGTCATGTTTCATTCCCACGCGACCCTCAAAGAAAAACATCGTGGCGACGAGCGTAAGGGAATGATCATCATCGACTACTGGAGATTGAAGGATGGGCAAATCACGGAGCACTGGGATTCGATCCAGACGATCCCGTTTGGGCTGACTTTCTTTCTGAACTTCTTAAAACTTTCGGGCCGGAAAAACAACAACGGCTTGTTCCAATAGTCCGACTGTGATTCCTTGACCGCCGATAATGCGACTATTTGCGCCTAGAAATAAAGAGCGTCCACACAGAAATCGGGGCTCCCGATACGATTGTTACCAATCCTCGCGGAGAAGTGATTGATTGGCGAGCAGGCGGAATCGACAAGACTGAATTCATCGAGTTGGTGGAGTCCTCTCGCGTGGGTTATTGTTTACGAAGATCACATTCGTCCAGTTCGACATGTCGGGCGATTGATGGGGCGCAGGCCTGAACTACAACACCGGCGGTGGGTTCTATGGAGACGGCTATTTTACGCGCAACGACAAGCGATGGAGCTTTTGTCTTCCAGTGCGATCGGTTACCAATATTATCGCGACTCCCAGCTTGCTTTTAAGAACTCTTGGAGCTGTCCAATTTACTAAGCCAGAATTGCTAACTGTCATTCCTTGGGGGCCGGACTGAAGTGCGTAAGTGACACCACCCTGCTTGGAAAGTACCTCGATCTGATGTTTTAGTCGCTGGCCCGGCTGAATTGCAACGGAGAAGCCACTCGTTACATACAAATAGTCCATATTGGCCAGGAGTTGTTCAACATTGACTTGACGCATGTAAAGGCTCTCTTCACCTGTTTTTGCGACGACCAGCATTTTGGCTTGAGGTACATAGTGTATCTGCTTGTCAAAGGTCATGTCTGTCTCGTTGAAGTAGACTGACTTTGGGAAGGGAATATCGGGCACAGACACAATCGCATCAGGATTTCCTCCAATATAAAAGCCTACACTCTTCGTATCGGGTTGTTGGTCAATGAGTCGCTTGCTGGTAGGCGGAGGGTCGAATGAAAAGGTGTAATTTGGCAACGAAGAGGGCAAATGTGCAAGTGCGCCAGCTATATCGCTAGGCAACCGTGACTCAGGCCGGATGGTATCAAAAACACCAAAAGACGTATGGAGCGTATCGCCAAAATTTCCGGGAACGGAATAGCATGAAGAAGAATGGGCATAGACACTCTTACACCGGTTCCCAAATAGCACTATGGATTCGACTCCAGTAGGAGATTGCCCAGTGGCCCAACAGCCAAAAACTTGGCCGTTTGCAGATGCTCGCAGGTGTATTCGCGCGCGTAAAAGTCGGCTATTAGGAAATCCTTGGAATTTGACTGGCAGACTGCGCAAAGTTGTGGCGTCAAGGAATTCGTAGTTAAGATTTGCCATAGGACCGCTACCCTCAGCATGAACGACTAGCAGCGGACCAGATGAAGCATGCCCCATTTCCATCGCGATCGGAATTCCGCTGACCGGCAAAGCTGTCGATAGCTCACGTTTCTGAGTAACTAAATCAAAGCGTTGCATCAAACGAGGCTCGGGATAGGTAATCAGGACGCTCTTCATACCAGCGGTGCAGAGGAAGGGACCGTCAATCAGTCCGATGGAGCCGATGAGGGATGCGGTAGAGCAATCAAAGATTTCAAGTTTGTTGTTTCTTTCGATGTGGATAATGAGATAGCGACCGCCACCGCCCTTAAACACATTGGAAATGGGGCCGTCGAGTTTGAGTGTACGCGTATCTTGTTGAAACGGTGGTGGCGGAAAGCTAACGACGCCCTTGACGATTTTACTCGCCACATGGCCATTGCCTCTGGGATTAGCGTTCCAAGGACCGTTAGCAGCATTGGCTGGAGCGTTAGCAGCATTGGCTGGGGGGGCAGCGTTGGCGGCGGGTGTAGGCGGTGAATTTGTCGACAGGTCGGCCGGGGAAGCCGCGTTGGCCGCAAGGTCGCTGGCGTTTGCGGCTGAGGCCGGCTTTGAGGCAGACCAAGGGTCCAACGCGGCGAATTCTTTTCCTTCCCAAAAGACAACGAGCTTGAAAGTTCGACTGCGCGGTTGGATCAGTCTCACGCCGTCTAGTGGAACTGCAAACTTCTTTTGGTGCAGACGCATGTCGATTGAACCCGTCCGGGGAAGTTTTATGTTATGGCTTGCACCGGAAGGTAAAGTTACCTGTGCTTGGCCAGAATCCGCAAACTCGATCGATCTGATCTGCTGAATTGGAACCTTTGTGGTGCCGATCGCTACGTCGAAATCTGGTGCAGATCCTCGAATTTCTCCATCCTCAAAAACTAGCTTTATCGGTACGAAACCATCAACGTCGGCTTGGTCTAAGGGTGGAATGGTGCCCACAAATTGCTTGTCCACTTTCCCCAAAGGGTACTTAGCCGAAATCTTCCCGTCTTGTACACGATGCAGTTCCATTCGGACATCAGGAATTGGGCCAGCATAGGACCCGGCGTTCACCGCGACCTCGATAGGCTGCACGATGCTGGAGGGGATGTGCTTCGGGGTGATGATGTCAACAATCGGATAACGCAAAAGGTTGCGTGCTTCCTCCATAGAGATTGCGTAATTGAATTCTTGGAACTTGGTTCCAGAAACGACAATACCGACAACTTTGCCTTGTTCATTCAGAACGGGCCCACCAGCGTATGTTGGAGCTAGCGTCGTTCGCAGCCCAATTCGTTTCGCGCTCCCGAAGCCCCCTCTTGTGCCTTTGAGTTGAGTGTTGGTTACGTCTACGTTTGGCCACTGATTATTTGCTGCCTTTGATGCGTCAGATGGAAATCCAAAAACAAGAACATTAGTAGGTGAAATGACGCGTGGTGCGATGTCTAGTTCCAGCTTTCGCAGTTTTGGTATTGGTCCTTTTATCTTTAATACGGCCAGATCCGCTTCTTCCTTCCGCGCTAGGACGGTTGCATTGGCAAGTTCCTGGTTCGGTAGTCCTGGATTAAGAATGAGTTCCGCTTCCGCTCGCTTGTCGATTGGGTAGGCGTTGGTCAGAAAGATTCCAGCTTGCGCGTCTATACAGAAGGCGGCCGAAGTCTCGTTGGAGTCCGTCAAGCGCAATAACGCAGTCGCCTCCTTGCCCAGTTTCTCAAGTTCCAGCCGATCCATCTGCGCCAGGGCAAAGGTACCTTTCAGAAGAAGAAAGACGAACAGAACGATTTTTGTTATTTTCATCGCTGGAGTATCTATGACGAGGGAATGCGTTTGAGACTAAGTCGGTAGGTTGTTGCAGGGCAATTTTTGTGCCTTACAATGTGCCGATACTTGCGCTCGCATTATGGCTTAGATGCCAGGTGCCTCGCAACAACGTGCTCCAAGAATCCTTGGGCCGTTGATTACGATGACGCATTTGCGCGGATACAAATCAATGCGGCTCGACACCTGCTTGCATATTGATTGGTCGATCTTGCTGGGGACGACTGGATGGAAAGGTTGCTCGATCCTGTTCTCAGAGCCAACCTAAAGCCGAGTTACTGAGGCCAAAGATTGATTTTGCTGTCAAAGCGAACGCAAAAGCAGAGCGAACGAATTTTCACGCGGAACTGAAGGCAAAGAAC
>JBCCEO010000069.1:0-17544 GCA_039030255.1 Planctomycetota bacterium
GACGGTGAGGGATTCGAACCCCCGGAACCTCTCAGTTCAATGGTTTTCAAGACCACCGCAATCGACCACTCTGCCAACCGTCCTGACCAGAAAGGCGGGTATACGCGAATTGCATCGCTTATTGCAATACCAAAGGAAGCAATCCCTACCTGTCTCTCTTAATTTTAACTCAACACCCATTATCCCACTAGCCCGTCGCAAGAGCTGCAAGCACAACGGGAAAAGCGAGCTTGATTCAAGCTCGGGTTGGTATTCGAGTCGATGATGACTTAAGATTGATGTGTGGCAATCTCCAAGCTCACGAGCGTGTGCAGACTTGGCGAATCTGGAGACAGCTGCAATTCTCACCTGAACAATGCCAGTTTGTGACTGATGCAGTGCCGTTCCCACCCGACCGTTCCCTTCCCTCTTAATTAGACAAATCAAGATGCTTAGAAGACGTGACGTGCTAAGGGCAGCTGGCGTTTCGCTCAGCGTCCCTTTTTTACCTTCACTTGGTCAAGCAAGACCACTCGTCTCGTCTTCGAAGTCAACCAAGCGGATGGTTTGTATTGGAAACATGCTTGGGTTTTATCCTGAATCGTTTTGGCCTGGGGAAGAGTCAAGTGATTCGGGCAAATCGAATAGTTCGAAGCGGAGCTCTTTTGAATCTCGCGATCAATATGCACTGGGCAATACTTGCGAACCCCTAGAATCGCTTAAGGATAATTTTACGCTTATTGAAGGCCTCGACCACGGATTGACCGGTGGGCACTTTGCCATCCACGCTTTCTTATCAGGGGTTCGCCAAGTAGACGCGAAATCGATGCCTATGGCGAATATGACAGTCGACCAGTATGCGGCTGAATTTGCGCCGGGAGAGACTCGTTTTCCCACCTTGACGATTGGTAGTGAGACAGGAATACACGGCGGCTGCCAACTTTCTTGGACACGCAGTGGCACCCGAGTTCCGCCAATCCCAGGGCCTCAACAACTATTCCAAAAGCTGTTCATCGGTAACAGCCAAGCTGATATGGCCAAGGAGGCAGAGCGATTCGAATTGCAAGCTTCCATTTTAGATGGCGTACTAGATCAATCGAACAAACTTCATCGCGAACTGAACCCAGCGGATCGTGAGAAACTCGACCAATACTTGACATCGGTGCGAGAAGTCGAGAAACGGATCGAGCTGCGAAACAGTTGGCTGGATCGCCCCAAGCCGGCCGCTCCATTTGCACAACCGAAGAACCGAAACATGGTGGAGGATTTGCCGCTGCTTTATGACTTGATACTGCTCGCATTGCAAACGGATTCTACAAGAATTGCGACTCTGGAAATTGGCGGCGATTTCAATCCGAGAGATCTAGGAATCCGGGGCGGCTACCACGGTCTTTCGCATCACGGTCATCGCAAGGATGCTATAGATTCGCTGATTCAAATCGAAAAATACCAGCTGGAGCAGTTTGCTCGATTCCTTTCGAAGCTACAGGAGACTCGGGAAGAATCTGAAAGTCTCCTTGCGAATACGACGGTGCTTTTTGGCAGCGGCATGGGGAACGCCAACTCGCATACCAATAGCAATTTGCCAATCATCCTGGCCGGTGGAAGCTGGGGCCACGATAAACAATTGTGTTTTGACAAAAAGGACACCCATCGTCCTCCGTTGACAAATCTCTTCGTTTCGATGCTGCAGGAATTTGGGGCTGAAGTTGACCAGTTCGCTACCAGTACAGGTTCGCTGCGAGGGCTTGCTTGATGAAGGCGAGTTTGCCCGAATCAACGAATTCGCGCTTATTGCTAAACTCTCTGCCGATTTTGCTGGGGGCGGTTGCTGGGGCATTGCTACTTTGCTTTTTGCCAATGGCTACCATCTTTGCTCAAGACGCATCGCAGAGCAACATTCGCAAAAATCCAGGCCAGCGTTTTCTTGTGCGCTATTGCGTGGATTGCCACCAAGGCGCCGATGCCGATGGCCAACGTGACTTGCAGTCGCTCGATTTGGGAAGCTCCGACTTTGACACCCAAGTCTTGCTTCAGGAAGCGATCGACCAGTTGAATCTGAAAAGTATGCCGCCCGAGGACGCAGACCAGCCAAGCAACGCCGAAAGACTGGAAGCCATTTCGGTGTTGACCGATCGCCTAACTTTGATGCGGCTAGATTCGCGCGGCACCAACTCACGGACCGTACTCAGGCAACTCAGCCGTCGTGAGTATCGCAATACGGTTCGTGACCTATTGGGGGTCGATACAACCATGTTTGATCCAAGCAAGGTGTTTCCCCGGGACTCGGGTGTCGAGAACTTTGACACCATTGGCGATGCACAGGTCATGTCTGCGCATTTACTGGAGAGCTATTTTGAGGCGGCGAGCCTGAGTATCGACAAAGCCTTCGAAGTTGACCAGCGACCTAAGGAACAGACTTGGAATTTCAAGGGGAACTTTTACCAGCAAGCGGAACTAGCCTCTGCCCACAAGGAAGCGTTCAGGAATCGCTACTTGTGCTTATACGACCATCCCTTTAACGACAAGATCGAGGGAGGATACGGCCCAATCTCCGAATTCAAACTTGGGGTTCCCGTCAGCGGTACCTACGAAGTTCGCGTCTTCGCTAAAGCGATGCATCGTGATTCTCCCTACAGTTCAAAGGCAATGAGACTAGATCTCGACGAACCATTTCGCTTGGGCATTCGACCTGGGGACACGCGTATCGAGGATATGGTGCACCGCCAGCCGATTCAGCCGCTGCTTGCTGAGCAGGCGATTATGGATGATGAAGTCCGCTGGTACCGTTTCGAGATTCCCTTGGATAAAGGCTTCGCTCCTAGATTTACTTTTGAGAACGGACACCACGATTTCCGTGGAATGGTCGGGCGACTGTATCGCTACGACAAAAGAAAGCTTCCGGAACAGATTCGCAAGGCGAGTGGCATTTTTCGGCAGCGTATCGCTCTGATCCATCATGCTCAGATTCCTCACATCCGAATATCCGAGTTAGAGATTCGCGGACCCATCGATTACGCTTGGCCCAATTCGAGTCACGCCCTGTTGCTTGATGGTGATACGTTGCGCGAAGAGCAAGTAGCCGATCGTTTGCACGCGTTCGCTGAACGTGCATTCCGTCAGCCAATCGACAACATTGAACTTGCCTCGTTTTTCTCGTTCTGGAAAATGCGGCACAGCCTGGGGCGAAGCGTTGAGGAAGCTTTTCAGGACACGTTGAAGTCCATCCTTTGCTCGCCAAAATTCCTATTCTTTCAAAATTCGGAAGCGGGTAAGTCTTCTGACTATGCCTTGGCCGAACGATTGTCCTACTTTTTAACTTCTTCCATGCCGGACAAGCCGCTGTTTGATCTTGCGAGTACAGGTAAACTTAAGGATCGAGAAGTTCTTTTGGCACAAGCACAGCGACTTTTGGAGAGCGATGCCTCCGATGCCTTTGTCGTCGATTTTTTGGACAGTTGGCTCGGACTCCGCTCGTTGGGCAGTATGCCGCCGGATGAAAACGATTTCTGGTTCTACTATTCGGGAAATTTAGAATCCGATAGCAAGCGAGAGACGGAGTTGTTCTTTCGCGACATGTTAGACCGAAACCGCCCTGCGGCTGAGTTGCTCAGTAGCACGAATTCGTTTATCAATCGGGATCTGGCGAAACTCTACGGTGTAAAGGACCAAGTCGCACCTGATAAAGCCAATCTCTTTCAAAGGATTGATTTCGACAATTCGATACGCGGCGGTTTGTTGGGTCAATCGAGTATTCTCACGGTTTCTGCAAATGGAATCGACACTTCTCCGGTCGTACGCGGCGTTTGGATGTTGGAGAATATTCTGGGCACCCCTACTCCCCCACCGCCAGATGAAGTGCCCGCAATTGATCCTGATGTGCGAGGGGCGAAGACGATGCGTGACTTGCTCGATAAACATCGCGAGAGTGATACATGCAACGAATGCCATCGCAAAATTGATCCGCTGGGCTTTGCCCTCGAGTCGTTCGACGCTGTTGGAAGAGAACGCGAATTTTACGATCTCAATCGCAAGAATAGAGTGTCTACCAGCGGGGAACTACCAGGCAATGACAAGTTTTCGAACCTTGCTGAATTAAAGCAATTGCTCGCCCAGCGCGAGGATTTTTTCGCTCGTAATCTCACCTCGAAATTACTGACTCATGCACTCGGGCGAAGGATGGAACCCAGCGACCGCGGCGCGATTGATAGAATCCTGAGTCCTCTTGAATCGCGGGGGTATCCCTTGCAGGAGCTTATCGAGTCCATCGTAGTAAGCGATTTGTTTCGCAAGTAGGATTCAATTTTGGCGATGTTATCAATCGCATTGGGAAGTAAGAAACATCCAGTGAGGCTGAGTTCGCTAAGATCGAGTTTGGAATGATTGAGATGGGGTCACACAAAAGTATCGACCTGTCTGCTGAGAACGAACTCAAATTTCGAAAGTTTCTGGTTGAGATCTGGTCGAAGCCCGGCCCAACATTCTGCCCCGTCTGCTTCAATCCCTGTAAAGCCTCCAACCTATCGATCGGATTGGATTGCAGATCGGCTTGAACGATGACCGCGGCACCCTCGAGGAACAAGTCTTTCAATGCTAGTTTGTTCTCGGGGCCTCTTGCGTCGATGTTGACAATATCCAGGAAAACCATTCCGCCGTACACTTCCCGCAATGATTCCTACAGTTGAAGGAGAATTCGATTTGCCGAGACCTATTGCCTGTTGTCGCGCGGGGCGGCTTCGTCGCACTTCTTGCAATCAAGCTCGAATCCAAGCATACTTTGCCGACCTTCGGCAGTGATTACCCATTCGCGGCTCTCCAAAGGTGGGTTGTGTCGAACATGTCGAAAATGGCCGCATACGAGCTCTGCTACCCATTGGCCCTGTTCATCTTGATGAAATGCAGCGATTGGTTGTTTCATGGGAGATGTAAACTTAAGCGGCAAGCGATGATCTTCGTGGCGGAATTGGAGTTGGATTGCTCTAGACGCAACAGCAGTAGTATAAGGTAACCTTCGTTGCGCCGAATGGTATGATTCCCAACGCGACCTAGGCGACGCGTCCAACTCGTAGTCGAGGCTCTATCGCCTGTGAGCCTTGCGATTTGCTGAGCTCTGGACCGGTTCTTGCCAAGAAAGGGCTTGCCGAGTCGAATAGAGAGCTGGGAGTTTTTCTGCTAGCGACTTGGGTGTTATGGATAAGAAAGTCCATCTATCATCACGATTTGACTATGTCATTTCATTCTTGAAATGGCCCGCTGCTTGGTTGGCAGCAATCCTAACGCCTTTTCTTGCTTGGGCATTCTTGAACTTGGTGGCGAGGGTGGTAACGAGCCCCTTGGCGATTGTTCCTTTTGCAGGCGGCACCTTCTTTTTCATCATACTCTGGAGGAAGTGGTTGGGTGCGAGTCGTTACGGACGATTCTTGATCACGTTGGAACATGAGTCGACTCACGCCCTATTCGCCTTGATCACCTGGCATCGCATCGTCGGTTTTCGTGCTTCGCTTGGGCGAGGTGGCGAAGTCCGTTTTACCGGCAAGGGCAATTGGTTGATTACTGCGGCGCCATACTTTTTTCCGACAGCAGCACTACTTCTATTCGTAATCGCCTACATCATGCCATTTCCTGGCTTGCCTTGGCAGAGTTTCCTTCTCGGCGTTGCTCTTGGCTATCATATTATCAGCACGTACAAAGAGACGCATCGAGATCAGTCGGATTTGAAGGACCTTGGTTCTACTTTTTGCTGGATGTTTTTACCTGCCGCCAATCTGGCTGTTGTAGGTTTGTTGATGTCCTTTGCACACGGCGCGAGCGAAGGCCTTGGAGTATGGTTTGCGGACATCGGTAGGCCATTCGAGTGGATTTGGCCGTTTGCGGATTTGGGCTTAGATGCGAATGGTATGGGCGACAACCCCGTCGGGTCGGATGAGTAGGTAACAGGCGATTCGGTTGATCTAGTGAACGGCAAGTGAGGTTGCTGGGAACTAACTTTGCTAACGTGGCGCTATGTGCTGTATCTTACGAAATCTACGGCCAAATGTGCTGTCATCTGGAACTACGTTGGAACCGTGGTTTTTCTTGCACAGTAAGCAGATTGACTGAGAGCTAATATTCGGTTTTCCCTGCTCGCCTGTTTATTAGCTGCACCTGCAATCCCGGGTGCCAATTCTATGTCGTTTTGGCTGTACGCATGATGGCTAAGAGAGCTAAAATCTCTTAAACTGGGGTGCTGTTACCTTGCGGAGCTTGCAGTTCTCAAGAATAGGTAGCCAGCAACCGCTGGTCTTATACGCCCGACCAGAATTCGAAACTGTCAGCCCATGTCAGAAGACGAAAACGAGAAGAAGAAACCAGCTGAACCGGATAATAACGAAGCCGATGACGCGAGCCCGCCCAGTGATCCGGCGGAATTGCCCACGCGCGGATCTGAAGATCGGCCCTGCGTTCCCAATGACTCGACGGTGAATCCTGCCGAGTCAAAGAAGGACAGCCAAGACCACTGCGCCGATCCCACGCAAAGTGATATGGGTTCTGGTGCGACGGATCCTCCGAATTCGTCTAGCGGAGACTGTGATCCCCAAGATCTGGATAAGCCTCCAACCACAAAGGTCAATAGTACTCTGATGGATGATGGAAGCGGACAGTACGACCAATTGTTTCCGGATGAGTCTTTAGAGGGCTACCGAATCATCCAGAAGTTGGGCGAGGGTGGTTTTGGTGAGGTCTATCACGCGCGACAAACCGAGCCCGTCCGTCGCGACGTTGCGATCAAAGTTATCAAGAAGGGAATGGACACCAAAGAAGTGTTGTCCAGATTTCATGCGGAGCGGCAAGCTCTAGCGATGATGAATCATCCGGGCATCGCCAAAGTGTTTGATGCCGGCACGACCGCAACTGGCCAACCCTTTTTTGTGATGGAGCTAGTCAAAGGGGTACCCATCACGCGTTTCTGTGACCTCAATAAGTTTACGGTTCGGCAGCGAGTCGATTTGTTCGTCGAAGTCTGCCACGCCATTCAGCATGCACACCACAAGGGCGTCATCCACCGCGACATTAAGCCCTCCAATATCATCGTCACCGGAAGTGGCGACCGTCCTTTGCCAATCGTGATCGACTTTGGTGTGGCAAAAGCTACGCAACAGCAGCTCGGGCAAGAGTCGGTGGTTACAAAGCTACATCAGGTCATCGGGACACCGGCGTACATGAGTCCAGAACAGGCCGAGTCAACCGGCATGGACATCGACACACGGGCTGATGTCTATTCCCTTGGAGTCGTGCTTTATGAATTGCTGTGTGGCTCCCTACCCTTGGGACGTGATTGGCTTCGCACAAAATCTAATGAGAAGATTGCGCAAACGTTGCGAGAAAAAGAGCCTGATCGCCCCTCGCAAAAGCTACACCCAGCCAAAGAGAGCAAGCGTGAAACGTATGCGACAGCTCGACAAGAAACTCCAACAAGCCTGTGTAAGTTACTGCGCAATGAACTTGATTGGATCGCAATGAAATGCTTGGAGAAGGACAGAACCAAGCGTTACGCCACCGTAAGTGGATTAGCTGCAGACTGCAATCGTTTTCTAGAAAATGAGCCTGTGCAAGCCAAGCGAAGCACATTGGTTTACTCACTGCAAAAGTTCGCCGCTAAGAATCGCGCTGTGGTCTTGTCCACCCTTGCATTCATCTTTTTGTTATCCGGAGGCCTCATTGTTAGTGGTACGGCTGCCAGTACTTTCTGGTCGCAAAAGCAAGATCTTCTGCGGCTATCAGACAAGAATATACTCGAAGGTTTGAGAAATGATTTTGAAGGCCTTTTTGCCACTGAGAATCCCAACCGCAAGCAAGCTATCACCGATTGGCTAGAAGGAATGAAGGATGTGCTCGAACGTGAAACCGAGCATCGAACCACCCTGCAGCGTCTCGAAGACCAGCGGAAAGGCCAATTCTCTGACGAGCGACTGGAGTGGCAGTACCAAAGTCAGTTGGCTCTGGTTAATCTGCTTGATCATCTTGGCCGTGGTACAAATGGGAAGTTCAAAATTGTAAGCTCCCTTCTGGAGCGTACGCCTTCGCCCGAAGAAGTAGAGGCCTCTTGGAAAACCTGCAAGCAAGAATTGGAAGAGCAGCATCCCAACTGGATTGTGGAGGTTAACAGCCAACTATTCCCGTTGGGTAAGAACGCGATTTCTGGACTGTGGGAATTTGTCGATCTAAGAACGGGACTGGGGCCGCCAAAAGTAGATAAACGCCCCGATCAGTATACCGGAGTGATTTACGTCCTGTTGCCCGGCGGCAAGTTCACGATGGGAAGTCCCGAAGATGAACCCGGGCGTAAGAAGTTCGAGGTGCAGCACGAAGTCGAATTGTCAGCATTCTTGATTGCGAAGTACGAAGTCACCCAGGCAATCTGGCTGCATCGAATGAAGTATCGCGACGAGACGGCATTCGAAGATCCGACGAAGCCTACTCCGGCATCCTGGTTCGATGCCCGAAAATTTAGTTTGCCCATCGATGCAGAATTGCCAACAGAAGCCCAGTGGGAATATGCCTGTAGAGCCGGAACGCAAACTAGATTTGCAGGCAACGGAGAGTTGGAGAACATGGGATGGTACGCCGCGAATTCGAATCAATGCCTACATAGCGTCGGGCTAAAATCTCCAAATCAGTTTGGCTTATACGATATGCACGGAAACGCCAGCGAATGGGTCTTTGACTTGTACGAGGAGGATTTTTACACGAGGTCTGACGCAACGAGAATGGACCCGCGTGTAGAGCCCAAGCTTTGGACTTTTGAAGAGTTCTGTCAGCTGCAAAACAATCTGGCCAATGCAACGACAGAGGAACGTGTGGCAGCGCTGGATCGGCACCGTGCCTGTGTTCGCGGCGGACTCGCCATCGGAAGATTAAGTTATTGTCGATCTGCGAATCGATTTGCTGTCGTGCAGAATGTCAACCTTTCCATGATGGGATTCCGGCCCGTCGTCAACGGTGTTGTAAAAGTGAAGAAGAAGCTACAAGGCGAAACGGGGTTTGATTCCATTGGTGCAAAGTAAAATATCAGAAGACAATGAGCCGCGTCAGGGTATCGCGTTCTCTTTTTGAAATTCTTTCTCCGCCTTTCTGGCTTGCTGCGTCTGGCAGGTCCAGTCGTAACCAGTAAAGGCTATGTCCGCGACATTGATTGGAATTTCGCTCGCATCGGATAACGCTTGTACTGCGGCGATTAATCGGGGCATCGTCTTGCTAAGACATATATTGTCTAGCGCCCATTGACGCGTTTGGAAACGATCTTGTTCATCAAGAGTCTTCCAAATTGCTTCTGCAAGCTCCTTTGCATTGGGATTGCAGACAATGCCACATTGCGCGGCGACAGCTTCTGGTACACCCCCGGCTGTGTCGTTGGTCACCACTAATGGCAATCCCGCCAGCAGGGATTCCGCGAAGACTCGGGGGCCTCCTTCGCCTGTAGAGCAAATAACGCAAACTCGGCATCGATTGAAACGCTCGTTGGTTACAGCTGAATCAAAAACCGTATCAGCAAAATCAACATTCAACCCTTGCTCAAATACCACTTGTCGGCACAGCTTCTCGCGTTTCTTTGATTCCTCCTGGTAGTGGTAACCGAACCAAAGGACATTTATCTCGCGTCCTGCCTTCTTAGCGTATTGGAGTGCATCAAGAAATAGTTCGTGACGCTTAAAAGGCATCCAGTTCATGTTGAATATGACGTCGTATTTCTTCTGCGAGTTAGCTATTGGGTAGAACTGATTTTCATCTGTCAAATCTCGATCTGTCACAGCGACCTTTGGTAGTGGGCAATCAGTGAAAGTGGGACACGCAAAATAAATGTCGATGTGTTTGTCAAATTTCGGGCGTATTGGTGCATGGAAGAAGAGCGCCACGGCCCAAAGCCGACGATCTATTTGTTCGTCGAGGGTCGTAGGATAGTCAGTTCCCATGAAGCCACGGTGAAACACGCCGCCCACCCACTTTGGTTTTGAGAAGACGACGTGCGAGGCAGTAAACATGGCTGACTTTACTCCTCTTTCAAAATATGGAGCAGTGCGTGCCAAATCTCCGGCGCTTGAACGGCAAAAACACGCTTGTCGTAACGCATATCGATTCGCCAATCTTCCAAGTCTCGGTCAAGGATGGCTCGCGTCGCTGTAACCAGTTCACCCAGCGGTGCAGCTGGATTTAACAAAGGTATGAGCTCGATATTGTCGTTTGTCTGGGAACTCAACGGGGCTCCCGTTGGTTCTTCGACATCTTGTATCGATGCAGCTGCCTTGGCTTCGACGGAAATTCGCGAAACTTCAGAATCCTGGACCATCAAAATACGGCGTATTGCGCGGAAAAATGGAGACAGCATGCCAGCGAAATTGGATTCGTTCAATCGCATCCCAATGCCATAAAGGAGCCAGACTGGCAATCCAACACGAACCGCAACATCCAAAATCTGATTGCGATAGTCCTGGAATCCTTCCTCCTCGCCCCAAATCATTTTCGCTCCAGCCAACTTGGCAAGCTCCATTGGAGCCCGCATAGGATTGGCAACTGGAACCGCCGCAATTTCTTCAAATTTGCCCAAGCTCGCGTACTCGATTTCCACGCCTTCCCCGCCCTCTGAAACCCCAACAAAGTGTTCGGCATAGGCACCTCCCCGGTATAAGAAAAGAAGATCATGGTCAGCACCGTCCTGATGCTCGTCCATGCCACGAGAGCCGGTTAACAAAATGTAGGATGGCATGGGATCCAATCCCCGCTTTGTGCGAACCTCGATCACGTGTTGGTAGTTTTGCCGTACCGAGTCGTTCGCGATAGGGAGCGGATACTCTTCAAGTACAGTCTCTAGCGGCGAGTAATACTCGGTGTTTACTTCCTGAAGTTCTCGCTCTGGTGTGAAATGCTCACCTTCAAAAACTTTGCGGCAAAGCCAATCCATATCCAGCGGATTGTAGTCCTCGAAAAACTGCTTCAGGTTCTTTTGGTATTCTTCAGACTTGTAAGGTGAAACTGGATGATCAATGTGGAGCAAGGCTGGTGTCTCACGGAACAGATTCATGACTCGCAATTGACGGACAGCACGCATGGCAAAGTCAGAGTCTTCAAACCCCCAGCCAGAAAATTCTTCAGGAAAGCCACCGATGCGATCGTATGCTTTTTTGAAGATTGCCATGAAACAACCCGGGAAGCAGAATGACATAGTTTTGAACGGAGAGCCCTCGCGAATCGGATCTAAAAATTGCGGATGCGGAGATTCAAGCTTGTCTTCACGCCAACTTTGCACAAACTCCGACAGATGTTCCTTTTCGTAGAGCATCGGGAATTTTGCGAATTGCCGACGAGGAAACAGAGCGACATCGAAGTTATGTTCGAGCATCTGAGAAAGCACGACGTCGGCCAAACGCCAATCTTGCAACAGCATATCGTCATCTACGAAGAACAAGGCTTCATGAGTTGCTGCTTCTACTCCCCGATTACGAGCTTGAGCCCGACGATCGGGATCACAAGTAATCAGCTGGATCGAAACGGAAGGATGCTCCTGAACATATCGCTCCAATGGCTCCGTATTGCCGTCAGCTGATACCAATACGACTTCTTGGATACACTGCGATTGCGCGATGCCGTCAAGCAGGTGCTCCAGGGCATTTGCCTTCAGTGTGTTGTTGTAAAACGTGGGAATAATGAGCGTTGCGGACTGCGAACTTTTGATCTCACTATTGCGCGTCAAGCTTGGCTCGATCGATTCTCCTTCAGCCAAACGCATTGGCTCGTAAGCAGAATCATGCTGAAAAATATGGAGCTGTAGAACACCTGCATCCATGTTTGGGCACCTCGGGGGTAGGTCAGAAATAGAAAAGGCAAGTTCGCCAGAGGCTATGCATGCCTCCACGAATCTCCAAGCCTTCGCCTGCCAAGTGCATGGAATGCAAGAACATACCTATTGCGGCAATTAGGCATGGAAGGTTGAGGGGTTAAATTTAATCAGATACCTACCGGTGTACAGTACAATCCCCCCGAATTGGGATAAAGTTGTCTACGTATTCGAGCAAGTCTTGGCTATTTGCGCCGATAAAGTAGAGCTGTACACCCATCGACAGTTGGCATCGATGAACCGACACGTTCGAACCCCGATTCGCTAAGCATGGCGTCGTGCTCCGATTCAAGATAACAAGTTCCTTGCCCGTGGGTCAGTTTATATAACGCGAGCGCGTAGCAGGCCATCCACAAGGCTTGGTTAGCTTGTAGTGAAACCTCTTCCGGTCTAACAAGCAAGGGTTCGTGCAGTACAAGCAAGCTAGGACTCAGTGCGGTTTGATGCACATTGTCGTATATCTTTTGGCAAGCTTCTGGAAGCCAGTCATGGGCCGTGTTTGACAGCAAGTAGATGTTCGCCGCTGGCGCGGATTCAAAAACGTTACATGTGCAAGTTTCGATTCCCTTGGCATTGGGCAGTTCTTTTAGCAATTCGTTTGCGTATTGCAGTCCCCGTTCTTGATCTACCAACAAGGCAGACTCAATTTGAGGTAATTCATCCAGGCATGCCCTTGCCACGTAGGGAGAACCGGCACCGATGTCGGCCAAAATTAGTTTTTCATCAATGGCTAATTCTTGTAATACCGAAGAAATACATGAAGCCAAGGGGATCGCAAAATTGCGTGCCCTCGATGCAAGTCCTAAAGCAACCTCTGCCGCAATCTCTTGCGTTTGCTCGTCTTCCATCAGTGATGCAGCATGCTGGGAACCAGCTTCTCCGTAAAGAGAAGTTCCTACAAAATCTCCACGAAGCATAGAAATCAAAGCATCTGATGTCTCGTCCCTTCCCATCTGCAAATAGGGTCTGCGACTACGGTCCCCAGTGAGCGATAAGCACTCTGCTGCATGCAGAGTGATTTGGAATTCGTCTACCGCATTATTCGATGCGGCGATCACATCCATCGCGATCAGCAGATGGAGAAAGGTTCGTCCGCCTTGCTTGGTAAAGCCAAACTGCTGACAGAATTGTTGCTGCGAGAAGCTCCCGCCCGCCAGCTGGTCTACAATTTCCAATTTGAAACAAGCCATCAGCGCGTGACGGGCTTCTTCATAACGCAATAGAGCATAGAAATTAGATGCATCTGAGAACATGTTTATATCGATCCAGCAGAGAAATTATTGCTCAATGAAGTTCGCAGCTTCCATCGTCACATTTTCTTCCGCTGATGGCGTAACGCCGTTTGGCCACGATGCCGTAAAGCCAACGCATCACGATCATCGCACCCGGAACTGCCATAAATGGCCGCAGCCACCACAGGCTAGGCAGTTTTGAGGCCAGATAGCGAATTGCGTCTGCTCCGCCATGCTGACTACCCTCGTGGGTGCAAACCCACATCTGAGCCATAAGTTGATCGTAGGTCAACTCTGGGCACACCTGATATATGCGGGAATCGTGCAAACTCATGTAAGCCAAAATCCCTTCGGAATCATAGCGTGAAAGCCGTTCTACTTGTGCACGACAAAAATCACATTTTCCATCCCAGACTACGATATCGGCCTCGGGTTTGTCACGAGGATCAGCGAGCTCGAGTTTTTTGGAAGCCATAGCGAATTCCTATCAGAATTTTTGCGGCAGACGCTCAACAGCGGAATTGCAGTCCGCATTTTAAGACAAATGCCGCCCTAGCGGCTAGTACTCTACCCGCATCACACAGGACTTGGAACGAGTCTGAGCTAGTAGTAAGACCGCAGGAAGGGGAAATAATTCACTGCAGAGGCTTAAAGGCATGGGAGCTTTAAGAATTTCCCGAAGGTGGAAATGCGTTCAGCGCCAAGTGGCTTCATCGCCATTTTGATCGCGAACGTCTGTGATTGAAGAGGCTCAACTAGTGCAATTCTGCCGAAACGTTCTTGATACACCAAAGGAGCGTTACAAGTGCTTCGTACTGATCCTCTTGGTGGTAGTTCAAGAGCTTCTCTGAAAGTTTTTCAAGTCGAGATTCACTCATTTCACCATTGCCAAGCAGGGCAACATGCTCGACTTGTTTGGCCCAACTCAGATTCGAGTCTCTCAACTTCTTGATGAAATCCTCTTCCACCATATTGGGCAAATCGCGGTGAACTAAAAAGCTCATCGAAGGCATTTCCAACTTCAACTCTTCAAGCTTCTTTTTTTTGTTGTTTTGCGCCTCAAAACTCAAATTTGCAAGGGTCGAACGAATCTCAAACCCGCCATCTGCGGACCAACGTTCCACCATAGCTAACGACTTATCGATACTTGCCGCATCAACACTTGACCCCAGTGAGCCTTGTGCGGCGAATGCCATTTCAGCGACTTGCAGGTTCTCTAACTCGCTTTCTTCGGCATCTAGCCATTGATGGCGCGTCAGAACCACACTCGATCGCGAGAATACATCGGAGCTAGCGATCCATTGCACAAGCTGTCTCATGTCGCGGCCATGAGCAGCATATTGCGAAGACAGCATCGAGAGCATTTCTTCACGCTCTGGAATAGCAACAACGTCCAGCCCGCTAATTTGTGGGACCAAATGCCGTCCGAACAAGAGTTTCCAAGTCTGATTCACAACTGCTTTATCCATGAGCTCGGATGAAGCGATCCAGTTAGCTAATGCAGCTCTGGGTGAATCCTCTCCGGTAGCCTGCCAAGACGTGCCATCAGGCAGAATCGCTTCCGCTGAAGAGATTTGTCCATCAAGCAAGTCAAAGAATACTTTTGGACTCTTGCCGTCAAACACCAAAGCTTGGCTATCGACCAACTCTCGTGAGCCACTATCTTGGTTCCTTTTCGCATCGACACCGTTCAGCATGGCAAGCATCGACCAATAGTTCGTTTGCTGCCGCACCGCCTTGGCCACTACTCCTAAGCTAGTGCCAGCAACTGTTTGGCCAGCCCCCAAGGAACCATCGTGGCATTTGGAACAAGCCATGTTAGTATTCAAAAAGTTGCTGCCGAGACGACCAAGCAGGCGGTGATTCTCACCACCGGCCAAACTTGTGTAGACGAATTTGGAAGCTTGGCTAAATTCATCCTGCGCATCATTAGCGATATCTGAGGCAAGAAGTTGTCCGATGAACTCATTGTAGTTGTTGCCCTGCTCAATCTGGCTGGCAGTTAGTCCGACGAGATTCAAGTGTGCCGAGTCATCTGCATTCTTGTTTCCGACAAGCTGCCGCATTAAGCGACTTGCCCAGTGATCTGCAAACTGGGAAGACTCTACAATTTCCTGAGCTACTTCAGCCTGCACGAAGTCTTCCGACGGATAAAACTCCGATGAGCTTGAATCGCCGGAGAAAGTCAACCCAATCAAACGGGATTGCATCTTTGCCTCGAGGGCAACATTTGGCATCCGTTGCGCGGGGTTAATACCAAGTTGATGCCACATTGCGGCAAAGCTACTATCGAGCTCCGCCACAATTTCTGTTGCCGGCAGAGCCGATCTAGTAGAGTTGTTTTCAGCGAGCTGTGTGTCCAATGGTTGTCCACTCTTGCCATTTGGAGCAAATGGCAGGTTGTCCAAGTTGAGTGGCTTTTGGTTTCTCGACCTTTCGTCCGCTAGTTGGACGTCAACTTTGGGCAATGAATCTTCTAGTTCATTTTCGTTGGGCGTTAGAGCGTCCTCGGATTGCACAACGGGATTAGTCTTTGGATCCCCTGCCAAATTCTCCGTCGCAGTTCCTCCAACAGCGTTTTCTGCATCGGCAAAATTCTCGTTGCCACGTGGGAGAAAAGCCCAAATTGAAACTGCGAGCAGAACGAGTGCAGTAAGGGCAAGCGAAGCGATGGCAAGTGGATTTGCAGTTCTTTCGCCCTGTGAATTTGGGCTCGCCGAATGACCTGAGTTCCTGCCGTTTGGGGCCGCTAATTGAACGGGTGGGGCGACTGGGGGCGCTTTGACTGCTGCATCGATTTGATGTTGCCCAGGCGTCGGCAAAGGAGGCAGTGTAATAGCCTCAGCTTGGTCGTTCAGTTGCGAAGCTACCTGCTCTTGCTCGGCACTCCATGCGTCTACGATCCTAGACCGCAAGTCAGGCGGCTTAGGACCTTCCAGCATTTCTGCTGTTAGGTAGTCGAATATTTGATCTGAGTACTCACTCATGTTATTTTTCTTTCTACGCAATCGCGTAGCTGCGCTTTGGCGCGTTGCATTAAATTCTTTGCACCATGTTCGGTAATCCCGAGTTCTCCAGCGATGGACTGTCGCGTGGATTCGCCTGAGAACCGTAACTGCAGAGCAAGTCTTGCTCGCTCTGTCAGCCGTTCAAAACAATCCGCCAATGCGTCAAGTGCAGCATTGCCGGAATCAAATCCTGCCCATCGCACCCATGCCTCCTCGAACTTTTCGGCATGTTCTGTAACCGTCATCCGTCCATCTCTTCGGCGGCGAGAAATGAACAGGTTGTGAGCTACTCTTCGTAGATAGCTCGCGGTCGCCGCATCGCTGTACTGCGTGAACGGCTTCCGCATGATCTCCAGGAAGGTATCCTGCGTGAGGTCGTCGGCCAGCGCTGGTTCTGCGCCTAAGGCGCGGAGGTATCTCCATATCGCCACTTGATGACGATCAACCAGCTCGGTTAACTCCAACTCAACTGCGTTTCCTGGCGGAGCTTCAGGCTGTTGGGGCCCATCTCCGACGTTGGAAACTCCACTATCGGTCGCCACTTACACTCCCGGAATGGAAACCTCGAATGGCACTTGCCTGCCAGGGGCTAGGCAATCAATTCCTTGATGATCTTGCCGCCATTTGCGATCTTCATTGGTCGACCGCTCTTGCTTTGGTAAGTTGTCTCCATGTTGATTCCCATGCCTTTACAAACCGTGGCCATTAGGTCCTCGGAGGAGTAAGGCTCGGAAGTCACACGGCGTCCTTCGGCGTCGGTTTCTCCAACGGCCAAACCACCCTTGATTCCGCCACCACCAACAACAACGCTCCAAGAACGAGCCCAGTGATCGCGTCCCGCGTTTCCGTTAATCGTCGGAGTACGACCAAACTCACCCATCCAGATGATCGCCGTATTCTCCAACATACCACGCTGTTCCAAATCTTCAGACAAAGCACTCATTGCACGGTCCAAAGTTGGCAAACGCTGATTTTGCAAAATGTCGTGAATTCCCTGGTGGTTGTCCCAGCCGCCCAAATTCACCTCAACGAATGGAACACCAACTTCCACCAAACGACGTGCCATCAAGATTTGACGAGCCTGCAACCCATTGCCGTACATCTCTCGAATGTAGGGAGGTTCCTTTTCAATATCAAATGCGTCGGTTGCCTCCAATTGCATTCGATAGGCCAATTCAAACGATTGAATCCTCGATTCCAACATCCGGTCGTTTTGCCGATCCTGTAAATGCTTTTGATTTAACCGTTGGATGAAGTTCAATTGCCGGCGTTGCTCCGATAGAGAGATCTTCTTATTACGAATGTGCTCAATCAAGCGATCAATCGTTTTCTTTCGTGTATCGATATAAGTACCTTGGTAAACACCCGGTAAAAATCCCGATTGCCAATTCTGTGATTCCTGAATCGGATAGCCGGGACACATCGTTATAAAACCCGGAAGATTCTGATTCCCGGA
>JBCCEO010000070.1:0-17452 GCA_039030255.1 Planctomycetota bacterium
ATGTTGGGCTCAGTCTACCGGCCAGTCCACCACCGAAGAGCATGCTGCTAAGCCAGCCATCGTCGGCTATTTGCCAGATTATCGATTGTCGGCAGCAAAGGCCGAATCGTTACGTGGGCTGACAGACTTAATCCTGTTCTCGGCTGAGATACGCCTCGATGGTTCGCTCGATCTGAATCGGCTACACAGTTGTCCTTGGTCCACGATCCGCACTGCGACACGGCGCCAGAAAATAAAGCTCATTCTCAGTATCGGAGGCTGGGAGAGATCGAAGCATTTTGCGACCGTTGCAGCATCGCCCCCAAAGCTGGCTCAGTTTGCAAAGTCGGTTGTCCAGTTTTGCAAGAAACATGAACTGGATGGCGTCGACATTGACTGGGAGCATCCCAAGAACGCGCAGGAAGAGGGCAATTATGCTATTTTGCTCAAGACTTTAAAGACTGCTTTTCAACCTGACAACCTGACTCTCTCCGTCACGATTGCAACTTGGCAACGGCTAACGCCCGAAGCGATTGCCGACGTTGACCGCATTCAAATTATGGCGTACGACTACGGTGGAGAACACTCGGAAATACAAAAGGTTGAATTGGAGATTGGCAAGTTACTTGACGCCGGTTTCCCAGCCGAAAAGATGATACTTGGCCTTCCGTTCTATGGACGCGACGTACTGAATCGCACTGCGACCTCTTACGCGGATATCGTAGAGCAGTATCGCCCTGCTGCTAACGTCGATCGTATTGGCAATCTCTACTTCAATGGGCCAAAAACGATTGAAGATAAATTCAAGCTTGCATTGGATCGAAAGCTGGGGGGCGTAATGATTTGGGAGATTGGTCAAGATGCTCGGGGCAATGCGTCGCTCTTGAAGACATTGCGTGACTCGGCAAAACGAAATAGCCAATAGCCAGAAGGTCTTCACGATATTCGGCTGATTTAGATTTATAGGAGACAAATAATGGCTCAGCAAACTTCGATGAGCACATTGCAGTTGTTTGTGGTTAGTGGCGGACTGCCACTGTTGGGATTGGGCTTTTTAGTAAGTTGTTTTGCACTTGCGTTGATCATACGCCCCAATTTGCAAGGGTGTGTATTGGGGCTATGTCTTTTGACGTTACCTGGCATGTACGCAATGTATTCAATTTTTTCGGCGGCCGCCGCATTCCGTGTGATTACGACCTCCTCGGCGACGCCCAAACCCGGTGACGTTGCCACAGTTTTTTCGAATGCTATGTCTTCGGGATTTTGCGGCACACTCAGTATGCTCGTGCCTACGATCTTGCTTGCGATTGCTCTGTTGCGAGCTGTCAACAAGGAGAAAAGCCAGCAGGAATCCAGGGCCTAATCGACCTGGAGGCTAGGCTGCGTCTGCCAGGGTTTATAAACTGTTGTTTACGTTTTTTCTTCGCGTAGAACGCAATGGATTCCCATGGCTCGATACTTAATCATTCGACTTGACTACCTGCTCTTGGCCCTTGTTATTCTTAACCTAACGGACGTTAGGCTTCACGGGCAGGAATCTGGCTATGAAGTCACCGATCCGCCAGCCGAGTTGGGCGTGCCTGATTACTTCAAGAAGTACGTTAGTGCGGGTGGCTATCCGATCATTTCGACGGCGAGAGTCAACGACTACGCTTTGAAGGAAGCTGCTTACCTTGTCGACTTGCTGCTCACAAAGCGGCCAGATGTACGCAAGGCGATGATTGAAAAGGGTTCGCGTCTGATAGTAATGGGCTACAACGAATTCACGACAGACAATCCCTACCATGCCAAAATGAAGCCGAAAGACTACTGGGATCGTCGAGCACGCGGACTAGGAGGACATAAGCGGGATCCGATATGTTCCTGCGCGGAGGAAAACATATTGGCCTTTCCCGGAGATCCTTACGCTCAGGAGAATATCCTGATTCACGAGTTTGCTCACAATCTACATCTTGTAGGCCTCGAAACGGTCGATCCGACTTTTGACCAGCGGTTGAAAATTGCATACGAGCAGGCGATGAGTCAAGGACTTTGGGAGACCAAGTATGCGGCAACGAACAAAAACGAATATTGGGCCGAAGGCGTCCAGTCATGGTTTGACAATAACAGGAAGCCCGATCACGACCATAATCATGTGGACACGCGCAAGGAGTTAATCGAGTACGATCCTCGCTTGGCTGAACTTTGCAAAGAAGTGTTCGGTGAAACGGAACTTGTTTACACCAAACCGACAACACGGTTAACGGGGCATATGAAAGGGTACGATCCGAGCCAGGCGCCGCGGTTTACTTGGCCTGAGCGACTGAAGAAGGCCAATCAAAAGATCCGTGAAGAAATTCAAGAACGCAGCAAGGGATAGCAGAACGCCGATCTACAAAATTTTGCTGTCGGTCCAGCCTCTGATAGCGGAACTCGTGCGTGAGCCGCAGGGCTTGCGAACTTAGTCGTGGTATTCGCGAGAGCGGGCCACGGTAAAACGGTGAGGCTACTGGAAACGGTAGCTGAAGCCTACCAGTGCGAGTCCGTACTTGTCCTGAACTTGTTCCTCGAACTTCAGAAATGGAGTTATGCAGCTAGTGTCACCTTAAAAAGTGGTATCGAAGGAGCCAGGGAACAAGACCTGGGAGGAATCACGTTTCGGCCTAAACGAAGTGCCAGCTTCCGCGAATTGGTGAAGCACGGCGGACCGATCTCGAAGGTTCGTCGGTCGGCGACAGATGCGGTTAGTCGTCGGTCAAGCGTTAGGGTGGTTGGTGGTTTCGCCTCGGGAAAATGGTTCGTGAGCTTGACCGGTGAGGTCCCCCTTTCGTCCGCGTGATCGAAGTGCACTTGATCATGCGGTAAGTCAACGTATAAGCCGACGGTGAAATCGGAGGCACAATGCGAAGATAGGAATCAGAGGCATCCATCTGTCTCCTTGACGTTCCTCCGGCAACCCCGGGGCGGCTAAGACTCTTCCAAAGTCTCGCAGTCGCTTGGGACCACAGCAGATCCGTAGTAGTGTGTCAGGTCTTTTATTGGGCCTGATCGCGAAAGGAGAAACCTGATTCAGACCACCTGAATCTCTCGGTAGAGGCCGTCAGGTTAGTCCTCGACGTGTTGAGCGATCACCAAATGATCCGTCCGTGTTCTGCAAAGCCCGGACATCGACAAACAGGCGACTAAAGAACAATGGCAAGCGGCCGAGTGCAACTGAGGGTGGCGGTTATCAAAACGTAAGATGGCCCTCATGGCTAAGAAACGCAAAGTGCATTCGTTGACCGGTCGCATTGATGATCGGCTGATGATGCAGAGCTTCATCGAGGTCAAACGCAACCGTGGCGCGGCGGGAATCGACAAAGTCAGCATTGCGATGTTCGAGGAGAACCTCAACGCCAATCTGGCTGCGCTCAAAAGAGACTTGAAGACGAGGGACGCCTTTGTCGCCAAGCCTCTGCGGCGCGTGCTGAATCCCAAAGACGCCAGCAGCAAGACGTTTCGTCCGCTAGGCATTCCGGCCGTCAGAGATCGGGGCGCACAAGAGGTGATTCGAAGGCTTCTTGAGCCGATCTTTGAGCCGCTGTTTCACGATTGCTCGTTCGGGTTTCGGCCTCAGCGGAGTTGTCATAAAGCGATTGAGCGACTGTTGTCCTTTCACAACGCGGGCGAACGCATCACACTTGATGCGGACATCGCCGGCTTTTTCGACAACATTCCTCAAAAGCTGATTGTTGACGCCGTGGCCGAGGAAGAAGGCAGCGGCACTCGAAGCGTACGAACATGCACTCACTTTAGATTCGACGAATCAACTTGCGTTGTCGGGCAGGGGAAAATGCCGCAAGTGAAGCAGGTAGCTTGGCAATTAATGCGGATGATTAAGGCCACAGATTCTTTAATTTATTATTGAGACTACAGCGACCACCGACCTCGGGCGAAAGTGCACGGTGACCGTCTGTTGGGACTCGCGCATACACATCCAGGAACCTGGCATAGGAAACTACATCGCCTCCAATACCATGTGGCTCGACGTCAATTTCATTTTGAGATTTCCTCAACCCTTGCAATAGCCCAAGACTGGTGGACTCACTAGGAGTCATCGAGAATCCTTACAGGAGTCCATTATGTCAATGAAGCCCAAGCGTGTTCGTCTTACCTTTAACGAGCAATTTGTGATCCTGTCAACCTCGTGATCAATCATGCGCATTTACTAGGGGGCACAGCACTGGGGGACGAACCTGGAATATATTTCGGTTTTCTAGTTCCACCTTATTGTAATCGTCCGATCCCTTAACTAGATTGACGCACCGATTTGCAAAAAGCGTTTTGGATTGCGTACCCATGCATCGCAAGTCTTAGCCTTCCTCTCCGATTCTTTTCTTTAACTTCAGTCAGTTATCGAATCTATGGCTACTCTCAAGAAGAGCCGCATTGCGGCGAGCGATCGGCGTACGCGCCGACGCAGCACTGTTCGGAAGCACCTTATCGAGCATCTAGAAGATCGGCGACTGTTGGCAGTCGCTTCTCCTCCCGATCAGTTGCTAGATCTCAACGAAGTACCGGTTTTCATCGGCTCGGGCAACTTCGGTGGAGGCAGCCAAGCGGATCTGGTCAGTGTAGGGGGTTCTGGGGATGTGCAAATCGCACTGAACGCGGACGACAACTCCTGGGATCAGGTGCTTAATTCAAGTCCTGTAAGTGGTCAGGTGCTTGGGGCCGAAACGCTACTTCAGGATGCGGATGCATTTGATGATCTCCTTCTGCTGACAGACCAAGATCTGAACGTATTGCTCAGTGATGGCAACGGTGGTTGGAACGTTCAGCAGAGCGTACCTTTTGCTGGCATCATGGATGCGACAAGCTTTCCAGTAGTGGACACAGCACTTGGGCTGATTGACGGGAATTTTAATTTCGATTTCGTGGTGCCGCTTCCGCAATCTTCGCAAGTTGCGATCTTCATCAGCGACGCATCGGGATTCTCGGCGCCAAGCTATTTAAGCACGGGTTTGGCGGAGCCTGTCGCCGTTGAAATTGGCAGTTTCGTCGGAAGCCCTGCAAACGACTTGGTGGTCGGCCACAGCGATGGCTCCATTGCATTCTTGGAAGGTGATGGCACTGGAAGTTTTGTGCTGCGAACCGATCTAACCACGACCGTTTCAGGCAGCGCAATTGGTGAAATTCAAGCAGCTGACTTCGAACGAGACGGAGTGGCTGAAATCGTTGTCCTATCTGATGAGGGAGTGAGTGTTCTTACTGCCAATCCAGACGCATTGCCCGAGTCTCCTATCTCCAACGGCGGCTTCTCAGCGGGGCTTTCCGATTGGCAAGTGGTAGCCGAAGGGCAGGAGATTGGCGAATCTGCCGGTCGCATCCAGGCCAATTCGGGTTTCGCGCAGTTCATTGAAAACCAGTCTTTTCTCACCACGCTTTCACAGACTTTTCTTGTCCCCGAAAGTCCGCAAACACTGCAATTCGACTTGCTATCCCTTCGGATAAACGCTCCTAATCCTGGCTCCATCCCGGATGCATTTGAAGTGTCCTTGTTGGACGCAAATTCCAATTCGCTGGTGCCGCCACACCATTCCTTATCCACTGCATTCGTGAACTTTGGACCCGATGGTTCTACTAATCTCGGTGCTTCGAGTAGCTTTATTGATGGTACGCTAACGCTCGATATTTCCCTGCTTACACCAGGCACGGAAGCTAGGCTAATTTTTGATCTCGTTGGCAATCCAGATGGAAACAATTCCACCGCAAGCATCGACAGTGTTCGCATCACGCCCGAGACATTCCTAGACGAAGGTTTCACGCCAACACAGCTGCCGGGCAATTTTGTCGCGCCGCAAAGATTTGCAATCGGCGACGTAGAGGGAGATCAGGATCTTGAGATCGTTGTCACCGATGCGGGGCGAAGCGTCTTGTCGATCTACAGCAGTGATGCCAGCGGTGGCTTTGCGAGTGAAGAACTGATTTTGTCAACTCCGTCGGACGAAATCGCTTTAGGGATTTTCTCAGCCAGCGACAGCATCCTTGATATTGCAATCAGCGCCGCAGGCCAGCCGCAATTGGTCACACCCCTCGTGTTTGATCAAACCTTGCCAACAGTGCAGTTGCTCGCCCCACCGGCGGATGCAACGGTGCAGCTTGGCGCGAACGAAAGTGCTGCCAGCGCATTCGGTTCGATTACGCTGCAGTTCAGCGAGCCGATGTTTGCACCTGATTCCGTGACCGACGGCTCAGCGAGCAACCCTGCGAACTATCGATTTTATAACTATGGCCCAGACGGAATTGACGAAGGCGGAAGCGGCGATGATGTCACTTTTTCCATCGATAGCGCGAGCTATGACTCAGTAACGAATCAAGTTTCGCTTGGCGTCGATCTAGTAGCCTTAGCCGATCCGAGTCTTGCAGCAGGCTCACTATATGCCGTCGTCGCTCTAGCAGGCGATGCAGCAACAGGACTCCGGGATCTAGCTGGCAATTTGCTTGACGGTGGGCAAGATAGCAAAGCAACGGTACGTTTGGATCGGTCGCCAGAACTCTCGGCCTTGCCAATAGTTGTAATCGACGAAGGTTCCGAAGTTAATTTATCCACGACTCTGACGCACAACAACTTCGCGCAGGTCTACATTGCGACTATCGACTGGGGTGATGGCACTTCCACACAGATCAACGGCACTGGTGGCTTTCCTACCGAGGATTTCGCTGCGACGCATCGGTATGCGGATAACGGGCTATACCGAGTGTCTGCATCAGTCGTAAATACGCTTGGCGAAGTGGCAACGGCGTCGAGTTCGATAACGGTGCTAAACGTGGCTCCAACTGTCACGGCTACAAGCGGCCTTACTGGCATCGAGGGAGTCGAGAACACTTTCACGCTGGGCGATTTCTCGGACCCCGGATTTTCCGATGCCGTATCAGGTTCTGTTGAATCTTTCGTTGCGATTATCGACTGGGGAGATGGCTCGCAGCCCGAAACGATCGCAGTCCCTGCCAACAACGGCCGCGTTGGGGTGGCAACTTTTGGAAGCGTCGTTGCTGCTCATACTTACGCCGACGATGGCATCTACGAAACGACCATCGAGCTTCGTGATGACGACATGGGGTCGACTTCGGTGATGTCAGCGATTTCGATTGCCAACGTCGCACCGGGCGTATCTGAGCTGGAGCCAATCAGCGGACAGGAAGGTGAGCTGGCCACACTAAACTTCACGGCATCCGACGGGACAGGCTCAGACAATCTGACTGCAACGATTGATTGGGGCGATGGCTCGAGCTCGCAAGCAGACGCAAGCTTTGATGGTACACAATGGATTTTCAATTCCGGGCACTATTATGCGGACAACGGAGTTTTCACGGTTCAAGCAACAGTTTCCGACGGAACGGATGAGGCTGCCGTTTCCACGAGTGCCGATGTGGCGAATGTTGCACCAACGCTTAGCACGCGTGACTTTGTTGTCGAGTCAGGTAATACCGTCCAGCTTAAATCGATTGTCTTTTCGGATCCCGGATTCAGCGCTGCCAGCTCCAGTGAAACTTTCACTGCATCGATCGATTGGGGCGACGGAAGTCCAGTGGTTTCGGGAACGATTCTCAATCTAGCGAACGGATCAGCCAGTACTCTGACAACAGGTGAAGTATTCGGTGAATACCAGTACGCGCAGCCTGGAACGTACACAGTAATGGTGACGGTTGCGGATGATGACGGAGGGAGCACAACGGAGTCATTTGTGGTTGTGGTCAATCCTCCAACGGGAGGAAACGCATGGCTACCGAACATCGATTTTACTCGCGGCGCGACTGGTCAAGCACTTGCAGTCGGAATCGTCGATGGACAGCCATGGCAAGAATGGGGCGTCCAACTTTCTTCCGGGACGACGCAAGTTGAGCCTGCCTTCTTTAGCTTGGCCAGCGGAGCATCACTCGGCCTAGTTTCGTCCGGTTCGACAAATCCAGCCGAGGGCACATTAGTATTTGAGTTTGATCGGGAAGTCATGCTGGATGCAATCGCGTTGGGGGATGTCCCAGTCGATCAATTCGTCGCTATTCGCCTGTTCAATGCGGCAGGCCAGACTGTTTCGTCTTCTGCGTTTTCTGGATCGGGCTCGACAGACGGCATGACGCAAGCTGACTTGGATGCAGTTGCCGTTGCGCGGCTTGAAATCGATCTTATTGCTGGCGCGGTGATCGAAGCTATCACCTTCTGCCGTGAAGCCGATGCAGGGAATAACATAGAGATCGCCGGACTGAGCGATTCGGAGGAGGGTACCGAATTCGAACTACAACTGAATCGCCAAGGCCTGTTGGTAGATAGCTGGAATGTGTATTGGGGCGATGGCACTGTTGATACGATTGCTGGCGATGTATCGCAAGTATCGCACATTTACGTCGATGGCGATGCGACGTTTGACATCTTTGTTACGGCCAATGAATCCGAGAATATCTTTGCTGCTCAGCCGCTAACAGTCTCTATTCAGAACGTTGTTCCAACTTTGACGATCTCGGGTGCGTCATCCGTTCTAGAGCTTGAAGAATTCACATTAGACCTAGCCGCACAAGATCCTGGTGTTGACACGATTACGAGCTGGCTTCTTGATTGGGGCGACGGTTCGCCGTTGGAAGTCGTCAATGGAGATCCGTCCTCTGTATCTCACACTTACCAGCGACCCGGCACCTTCTACATCCAAGCTCACGCCCGCGATGAGGACTACAGCGGCCCCGACGGAACAGCCGCTTTTGAGACTGAGTGGACGGCCCCGGTTTTTGAATTACAAGTTCTCGCAGATTCGAATGAATGGCTTCCGACGATTGACTTCGAGCGTGACGGAATGGGAGCTGCCCTTCGCCGAGGAGATCGTATTACCGATCAATTCGCAAACCTGGGCGTTCAGATCTCGACCAGTGATCCTCACAAGCCAGCGATGATCTTTGACTCTTCGCATCCGACTGGCTATGACTACGATCTCGGTTCGCCCAATCGTAATTTCGGTGGACCTGGAAGGGGGCACGGTGGGGCTCATGGTCCCGGCGAAAATCGTCAACCACTGAGCAATGTGTTGATCATATCGGAAGACAATAACCCCCACGATCCCGATGACAACGCGGCTGGTGGCACGCTGATCTTCGAGTTTGATATGCCTGTCATGATGGACGAAGTTCACATGCTCGACATCGACAAGTCGGGTTCGCTGATCCGGCTATTCGGCTCCGATGGCAACTTGATGAGTGAAACTTCGATTTCGGATCTTGGGAACAATAGTTTTCAAGTAGTCGAGCTCAACGCCACCAACGTAACAAGAATGGAAATCGTATTGGCTGGCAGCGGTGCTGTCGCAGCGATCGTGTCCTGTCGCGAAGGTGGGCCAATTCAACCAGCCCCAAGCAGATTCTATGTGGTGGATAGCCAAGACAAGGACGCCTACCGTTACTCCGCGACTGGCAGCAGCATTGGTAGTTTTGATCTGGTGCAACATGGAAGGCCGCGAGGGGCTGCGACCACCGATACGGGCAATCCGCTCTGGGTGGTAAATAGCAACAAGTATGTCAAAGTCTACGACACTCAGTCCGAAGAGGTCCTTGGGTATTGGCGAGCCAAAGGGATCGAAAGACCAGAAGGAATCGCCACGGACGGTGAAGATGTCTGGATCGTCGACGATGCATCGAATCGCGTTTTTAAGTACCAGGATGCTGCTTCGCGTCGTTCGGGTTGGCAGTTTCCTGCGTCTAGTTTCAAGCTGTCGTACGGGAATAGAAATCCAAGTGGCATCACGACCGATGGCGAGTTTCTATATGTCGTCGACTCCCAGTCCAAACGCGTATTCGTTTACAACCAGCATGGATACTGTCTCAATTGGTGGAAGCTGGATCGGGCAAACAAGCACCCAAGCGGACTAACCATCAATCCTGGACAGGAGGGCATGTGGGTCGTCGATCGTAAGGATGACGTCGTTTACAAATATCCGTTGCGCAGTTTAGATTATTTGGGCCGGCAAAATGCGGAGTCCAGTTTCGCCCTTGCACCGGGAAACAATCGTCCTGAAGGAATTGCGGATCCATCGCAAGCGATCAACATTGGCGACACGGTCACTGAGTCGCTTAGTGCAAACGATACTTTTGATTGGACATTCACTGCCAATCCTGGGGACGAGATCTACACCGTCTTCGCTTCTTTGACCGGCGCTCAGTTCTTCAATACCGTCAACACAACGCTACTTGCGCCCTCCGGATCGGTTGTTTACTCCAAAACAGATTTTCGTGCCGCACAACACAACTCCGGTCCCCAGACCTTGACCGAGGCAGGCACTTACACCTTGCAGATGACCAGTGATGCGGACATCTCTTTCTCATTTACCCTCAACGACATTCCCGCCCCGGAGCTAACGCCCAACATTCAATTTGCTCAAGTGTACAGCGGCAATATCGAATCTCCCGGGGCGCATGACCTCTATACTTTTACTGGCACAGCCAATTCCGAAATCTTCTTTGATGCAACTGCTCTCAATGGAAGCGTTTTTGGAGGAGCCATTGTGACGTTCTTGGACTCGAGCGGAACCGAGATCAATAGCATTTCAGCCTCTAGAGTCTTCTCCTTGGATCACACCGTCGAGATTCCAAACGACGACACCTATACGATCGAAGTCCGAGGAGTTGGAGCGGATACACCGACTTATAGCTTCCAGATCATTGAGATCCCAGCTCCAGACATTGAGACAATCGAGTATGGCGAGCTTGCGAATGGAAATATCGAAGTAGCTGGTGCGGTCGACCAATGGATCTTCGATGCCGAAGCAGGCGACAACGTCTTCATCGACTTTAAGACGCTCAGCGGCGGTGAACTCAGCTATACCGTCACCTCGCCATCGGGTGCAAGTATATTCACAGGTGGCGGGGCTTCACAATCCGTTGCCGACACCGAATTACTGCTTAGCGAGACGGGCGCTTACACCATTACTGCCGAAGTCGCCTTTGGCCAAGCTTCGACGCCTACCTATAGCTTCATCATCTACGACATTCCACCGCTCGTGCCGCAACCGGCCTTGCTCAATGCACCCTTTGACGGAACCTTGCTGCCAGGAGAGCAACAAATCTTCTTGTTCGACGTGGTTGCGGGTACAGAAGTGCTGCTAGATGTGCTGAATACCAACAATGACTCCATCGGTATCCAACTACAAGCTCCTGACGGCAGCTTCGTGACGCCTCGAACGCTCGATGATCAAATCGTTACACTTGACCAATCAGGAATTTACCAAGCGATTGTGCAGCGGATTGACGACAGTCCGCTGGGCAATGACGCACAGGGGCCTTTCGAATTTCGATTGCAGGACATAACTAATCGCGGCGGTGGGGCACTCGACAGCATCGGAACGCGTTTCTACGTCGGATTCCAACGTAACTTGCTGCCGCTTTTCGGTGGGACGCCTGATCTCTCCTTGGCCATTACGTCTGCAGTGGACACTTCCGGTGCAGTCATTATTCCTGGACTCGATTCGTACCAAACTTTCGACATCATCGCTGGCCAGTCTACGACTATTCAGCTCAACGAGCTAACCACGATTTTGCAGAACGATCAAGTCGCCGATTTGGGAGTGATCGTGGCAACGGTGGATGAAGCCGCGGTGTACGGCTTGAACCAGTTTGATCAAACGACAGATGGATTTACCGCATTGCCGCTCGACGCGCTCGGCCAAGACTATAGGGTGTTGGCTTATCCAAATACAGTGGCATTGACTGGTGACGGCGGGTCCAGTCTCGCCATTGTGGGCACGCAGGACAATACGTTAGTCACAATTACTCCTTCGGTGGATGCAGGCGTTCATGCTGCTGGTTTGGCCTTCACAATAATGCTCGACGAAGGACAGCTCTACCAGCTGTACGCCAGTGCGGCCAATGCAAACGGCGGCGCCAACTTGCTCGACCTGACTGGAACGACTGTTTCCGCGAGCGCAGCAGTCGCTGTATACGGGGGGAACACGGCAGCGTATGTGCCCGCCGGATTCGGTGCGGCCGATCACTTGATCGAGCAAATGCCGCCGATTGAGTCCTGGGGATCTAGTTTCCTCACAACACCGCTAGCTACACGAACCGGTGGCGACACGCTACGAATTCTTGCCGCGAGCGATAACACTGAAGTCGTAGTTAACGGGTCTCAAGCCACGACTTTAAATGCTGGAGAAGTATTCGAAACGATTCTGACTCAAGCCTCCAGTATCGAAACTTCGCAGCCATCGCTGGTCGCCCAGTTTTCACACGGTTCGACCTTTGATGGTTCCACGGGTGATCCTTTCATGATGCTGGTGCCTCCCACCGAGCAATTCCAAAACGCGTACACGATGACGACTCCGCAAGCTGGCATCAATTCCAACTTTGTGAACCTAATTGTTCCTGATGCAGTGGTCGGAATTGTCGAGTTTGATGGAACGGCCATCGCATCGGCAGAATTTGCTGAGATTGCTGGTAGCGGCTATTCAGCTGCGACCTTACCGATCAGCGTTGGCTCACACAACTTTAGTTCACCAGAGCCAATCGCAGTATCTATCTACGGTTACGACAACTTTGATTCCTACGGCTACTTCGGTGGGATGAGTTTTGCTCCAGTGGGGCAAGTCGAAAACCTGACCCTCGAGCCCTCGACCATTTCTGTTCCGCTCAATTCACAGACGTCAGTCACGGCAGCTGTCGAAGATGCCAGCGGGGTTGGCTTGCAAGGAATTCGAGTTGACTTTGAAGTAGTCGGTGCGAACCCTGGGAGTTTCACCGCTTTTACGGACTCCAATGGACGAGCCACGATACAGTACACAGGCACAAGCGTCGGAGATGACATTGTCACGGCGAGTTCGGTTGGTCTTTCTGCAATCAGTAACGTCACTTGGTTGGCCTCGCCTCCAGTAGTCAGTATCACGACACCAGTTGGCGGATCAGAGCTGCCACCTGGCGATTTTCTACTCCAAGGAACATCATCGGCAACGCTCGCGGGCGCGAGTATCGTAGAAGCCCGAATTGATGGCCGCCCCGTCGAAACCTTGGATGCCCTTGGAAACTTCTTCACGACGATTGATGTTGGAATCGGAACTCAAAGCTTTACCGTTGAAGTGACCGATAGCTTTGGCCAATTTGCTTCGCAGTCTGTGACAATCGTAGGTGTGCAGGAATCCTCCGACCCATCGGCCGAAGAATCGACGAAAGACATCTCTGCGGCAGTCGGCGTGTTGTACTCAGGCACGACTTACAATCGCAGGACCAACGAGCTCGCCGCTAATATGGAGCTAGCGAACAACGGAGTCTTGGTTGTCGACCCAACAATTGTGGCAAGGTTGGATTCGACGGGCGCTGCAACCGTGGAGCTATCCAATCCCGACACAATCTCGAACGCTGGAGAAACATTAGTACTCTTTGATAGTGAGGTTGCCTCAAGCGGCTTGAATCCTGGAGCAACGACTGCAACAACGCCACTCGAATTTGCCAATCAGGAACGGACTCGATTTGCGCCCGATTTCACGATCTTGGCATCTGCAAATCGAGCCCCAAGCTTTACTTCAATTCCACGTTTCGAAGCTGTACTCGGGAACCTTTACGATTACCAAGCTCAGGCCTCCGATCCAGACGGGCAGGCTCTATCCTTCGAGTTGCTCACGGCTCCCGACAGCATGACGATCAATCCGACGACAGGAGCAGTCAGTTGGCTTCCGCTGGTCGCTGACACTGGTTCCCATGCGATCGAACTTCAAGTCTCCGACGGACGCGGTGCATCGGCGATTCAGCGTTACACATTAACGGTTGGTTCGGCACTGGCCAATCGTCCACCCGTCATAACATCGATACCGCAAGTCAACGCAACGCCGGGCGAGGACTATCAATATCAAGTCCTGGCCGAAGACCAAGATCAAGATTCGATCACCTTTAGTCTTACCAACGCTCCCGCCAGCATGACCATTGACGCCGCTGGTTTGGCGACGTTGCCTAACGCAACTGCTGGTGTGTACTTGGTATCTGTCCAAGTCTCCGATGGACGAGGAGGATTTGCGAATCAGAACTTTTCGTTGAACGTAGGCAACAACACCGGCTACGCTGCACCGATCATCAATTCGACCCCGGTCGTCACTGCAATTGCCGGATCGCTCTACGTTTACGGCGTCGCTGCTACTGACGTTAGCGGGACAGCGATTACTTACTCGCTTGCTAATTCGCCATCTGGAATGAGTATCGATGCGACAACCGGGCGAATCACTTGGCAGCCTGAGTTGTTCGACGTTGGAGTGGACTTTGTCCAAGTCGAAGTCACCAATGCATTCGGGGGCAGCGCTATTCAGTCCTTCAACTTGGAGACCATCACCGAACGGCCGAACGTCGCTCCCGCATTTGTGAGCTCGGGCGTTACAGTCGCCACCGTCAACGAGCCTTACTCCTACCAAGCACTTGCAGAAGATGACCCCAGTCAGGAATTGAGTTATGAACTACTCGTAGCGCCGACGGCAATGACGATCGACAGCGTCTCAGGCCTGGTCACATGGAATCCGAATGGCACTGATATCGGTTCGACGCGAGTGCTTTTGAGCGCGACGGATCCGGCAGGAGCCAAAGCGTATCAACAGTACTTCGTCGACGTCCGACCTGTGAATTCCGCTCCAGAAATCACGTCCGCGCCGGTGACCGATATCCAAGTGGGCGACCTCTACCGATACGATGCTGCGGCTACGGACGACGCTGATGAAGTAACTTACTCACTCGCAGCCGCTCCGATTGGAAATGGCGGCATGCAGATTGACAGTCGCAGTGGTGCAATTACTTGGCAACCGGGCTTGGCGGAAATCGGTGAACACATTGTCATCGTACGAGCGACCGACCAGCGCGGCGCTAGTGTAGATCAAAACTTTACACTTACCGTTACAGAAGACACGGAAGCACCTTTAGTCACTATTGTTCTTTCGACCGAGCAAGCTGCAATTGGCGAAGTCGTCAACATCTCGGTTCAAGCTTCCGATAATGTCGCAGTGGAGACACTTGAACTCTTCAATGGTTCCACTCCCATTTCCTTGTCAGGCGGACAAGCGAGCTTTGTTGGTACCGAGGCAGGCTTCGCCTTCTTGACCGCGAACGCAACGGACGCGAGTGGTAATTCCGCCAACGATAGCACAGTACTTCAAATTGGCGAAATCATCGATGACACTCCGCCCACTGTCAGTATCGCCTCCCCTTCCAGCAACTCGGTTGTTACCTACCTGACCGATGTGATTGCAACCGTTACCGACGAGAACCTCAAGTCCTATAAGCTCGAGTATTCCCGTCTGAACGACGATACCTGGACAATCATCAATGAAGTCGCCGTTGCCGACGGTACGCCGATCGATGTCACGGATCAAGTCATTGGAACCTTCGATCCGACTTTGCTGCACAATGATGAGTATCAGCTTCGAGTCACCGCAGAGGATTTGGCTGGCAACCTCGCCTTTGCTTTTGCAACATTATCACTGGACGGGCAAGCCAAGCTCGGCAACTTCAGCGTCGCTTTAACTGATCTAAACATCCCGCTCGCGGGCATTCCGATTCAGATCAACCGCGTTTACGACACGCTCGAAGCCAATGAAAGTCTGGATTTCGGATTCGGCTGGAAGTTAGATATAGCCAGTCCCAGAATTCGAGAATCAGCCCGAATTAGCTCCGCCGAGGCAGCAGGTGCTGGCATCTTCGGCGCGAATCCATTCCGAGTCGGATCACGCGTCTACATGAATTCGCCAACCGGACGCCGAGTCGGTTTCACCTTCGATCCAACGGTTGAACCCGGATTGCTCGGCCCAATTTGGCATCCTCGCTTTGTTGCAGATCCTGGCGTTTATGATCGGCTTGAAGTTCCCGACATCCCACTTTCCCAGTCCGCAGATGGAACTTTTGGCACTTACCTTACGGGCTTTGCCTACAATCCTGACACTTACACGCTCGTCACCAAGGACCAGCTCCGCTACACCTACAATCAATTCCAAGACATCCAACTCACCTCCATTGTCGACCGCAACAACGTCACCTTGACGCTAGATGAGTCTGGAATCCGTTCTTCGATCGGCCCCGAGATCACATGGACGCGCGACAGCCAAGGCCGTATCACCGCCATCACCGATCCTGCTGGTAAGACGATCGACTACACCTATACGCCCCTTGGCGACTTGGAATCCGTGACGGACCAGATCAGTCAGCGCACTAGCATGACTTACCTATCAGAGCCTTTGCATTACCTAGAGTCGATCACCGACCCCAGAGGCAACCGAGCACTGTCACTGGGTTACGACGAGCAAGGACGTCTGACCGGACAAGGGGATGCCCTCGGCAACTCGACCACCCAGACCTACGACTTGCCCAACAACACCGAGGTGATTGCCGATCGCCTCGGCAATGAAACGACTCTAGTATTCGACGACCGAGGCAACATCACGGAAGAGCGCGACCCACTTGGAAATAGCGTTCTCTATGCATACGACGCCAACGATAACGAGATTCGCATCACCAACAAACGCGGTTTTGCATCGGACTATGAATACGACGCTATCGGTAATGTCACCAAGGTCACTGACGCTCTGAACGGGGTAACAAGTGCTACATACAACGCGCGCAATGACGTGACTTCGTTTACTGACGAACTAAGCCGGACGACCAACTACAGGTATGACAGCGCTGGAAATCTCACCGAAATAGTAAACCCACTTGGAGACAGCGAGCGTCGTGTGTTTGACTCAGAAGGTAGGATTCTTAGCCTGACAGATGAAAACGGTAACGTCACCTCGTTCGAGTATCAGTCCTTCTGCAGTTGTGCTGGTAATCCTTCGAAGATCACTCTGCCGGACGGTGCAACCCAAGAATTCACCTACAACATCTATAGTCAGATTCTTTCCTCCACTGATGAACTCGGTCAGACAACAACATTCACGTACGACGACATTGGGCAACTGCTTTCGTTTGCCGAACCCAATGGGCAATTACAGCAGAATGAGTACGTTTCGAACAATCTGGTCAAACAAACGACCTTGGTCGATGGAAACACGCGAGTCACTGATTTGTTTTATGACGAGAACAATAATTTGATTCGCGCTGTGAACGCGATTGGCGGAGTCACCCTCTTCAGCTACGACGCTGAAGACAATCTGACTTCCGTTACTGATCCTGAAAACAACACGACAACATTCGTCCTGGACGCTTTACAGCGTGTCGAGACGCGACGTGATCCGTTGGGCAGTGAGGTTGTAACTAGCTACGATGAGAATGGTAATTCTGTCCTGTTTGTTGATCGTAATGGCCGGAGACAAGAATTCACCTATGACCAACTAGATCGCCAAACGCTTGAAGTTTGGAAAGATAACAATGGTGTAGCTGTAGACCAGATCAGTTCCGCCTATGACGCAGTCGATAACAGAGTCAGTACTTCTGATTCGGATTCAAGTTACACCATTGTTATCTTTCCAAACTTCAAGCGTTTGGCGATCTAGTTGGTCATAGGTGAATTCTTGTCTCCGGC
>JBCCEO010000071.1:0-17402 GCA_039030255.1 Planctomycetota bacterium
CAGCGTGCTGTGTCCGCATTCCATTAAGATCTACTCCGGGTGGCGAAAGGCTACCGAAGCAGCAACAAATCCGGCGTTCACGCTCGAGATCGCAGGTTTCCTTCCCACCGTTGTACTGGCGAACGAATTTGCCCTGCAGTTGCCTTCATCTAATACTTGCACCTTAAGGAGAAACATTTGGTATACTGCCGGCTTACAGTCTTCAGTCTCGTACAGTGGACTTACACCACAGCATCACGCCCCTGCCGGGCGGAAACCAAAAAATGCACCCAAGGCGCGTTGGTTGCCTAAATTTGAAGTCACGTTCACTCACGCGTCTGGGTGAGGATTGGCGATTCCACCTCTCGATACCGCCTGAATGCGATTCACCCTCTATCAATTTTCGATCGCATCTACGCATCTAGTCGTTTTCTTTGGTACTCTTCTGACGTCTGACGTTGTCGGAGCAGTATTCCTGACGCTCTCCGTGTTGGCAATGACACTACTCAGTGTAAACGCATTGCATTCGAAAAATCGGCTGCAGACACGATACATCTCTGGCTCACTGCTCGCGATCTATGTCAGCGTTTGGATAGCAACACTGTTTGCGGCTAGCTCTTCCACAAGCGAGTATGTGGAGTCGAAGATGCGGACGCGAAACACCTCGGCAGTCAGTCTAAGGATGATTGACGACGACCCTTATCGCACTGACTACGGTCGCATGATGCAACACAAGTCGCCTTGGATTTACGTCGGTAATTCCTGGTCGCCATTTCCATTCATCACATCTGTTGAATATGGACTTCTGAATGAATATGATGCGGGAATTGGCGGTAGGCTTTATTTCCTTGTCTCGCCCATTTCGAACCAAGAAATAAGATCCGTCTTCCTTTGGTCTCGCGATTGATTCGGCTGTAGTGCTGGTAAGAATCGTCATCACTGACGGTCCTCCCCACGCCACATAGCGTGCGAGTGCGCGGAGCGCAGAGTCTTAGGCGCAGTCGCTCCGACGAAGCGGAGCAATTTCTGCCGAGAGAGTTGTGATGCTGAATAAGCCTTGTTTTTCGAGCGAGGCATTGGTCAGAGCAGCGCCGCTGGCATGGTTTGGGCCATGTGCCAGTAGCCCTTGCGGTAGCGTGTGTGGCGTATCGCGTGACGTGGCGGACCGCCGAGCCAGTAAGTTAAATGGGGCCTGTATCTGCATGGAGCATTTTTATTCGGTCGAGAAAGGATGCACCTAGTTTCTGGCGGACATTGCTCAATATCTCTTCGTTCTGCTATCGAACGCTGATTGTCGGCTTCGACGACGCGAGCGAAGGTTAGGCCAGGTTCTGTTGCCCAGTTAGCGGTAGGGTTGTGCCGGAGTCTTGCCGCGACGAAAGCGAGTTGTTTAGTCCGGTGTAGTGATACTGCAGTTGCGTCGGAATTGGCCAAGTCGCTGGAGTAGGTGCTAGCGCATAAAAGCTCGCACCGTTTCACGGACGTCCTAGTGCCGATAGCCTTGATGACTTTCGCCACACAAATACTTCTTGGGTGGTGGAGATGCAGTCGTACGCTCACTTTTTGCGGTGGGCGTTTCGTAAAGTCTCATGTTGGGAACTTAACTCGATTGCTCATGGATTAGTCTGTTTCGAAAATGTCGGCGAGATCATCACGCGTATAGAACTGGACGCCTTCGAGGATGCCATGATGAGGTGCAAAGATTGTAGAAATGCGGTTGATTAGGTTCTTCAATAATTCTGTCTCTTGGTTACCAACGCAAAAGATCGACATGCCAACCCGCCCGTCCTCATCGGCGTCGCCGTACTCGTCCCAGTCGGCGAGGCCCTCGTTTGACAGCAAAGTTTTTACTTGGGCAATCACATCCAGGCTGGGCATAGAAATTAAGAAGCACCATGGGATCTTTGGCGAATCTTCAGGAAGGATTTCGACTAGTTCCTTCAAACGAGAGCACGCTTGGGAAGGCTCGATCCAGCCAAGGGATTCGTCCCATTCCAATTGGTCACCGCACTCAATGGCATTGCAAACGAGTCCTGAGAGCGCAGCCGAATCTAAGAGTTCGCCAATCATTGTCTTGACGTCATTTTCCGATAGATTCTTCGGCAAGAAGACATTGATGTCGATTGGGAGTGCTGGCGCATTCTCGGGTTCTTCTCCAGTTGGCGGAGTGTAGAAAATCTCACTTTCGTATATTGGATCTAGGCTTTCTACAAAGAGTTTGGCTCGATCGAGTTCTTGACTGCCAAAACTAAGATTCCATTCAAGTTCAGCGGCACTTGACCTTTGGTCATCCGCTGCGAGCGACTTAAAGTGCGAAGTGATAATATCCTCTAAGTCCTCGGGTGTCATTGTCTCGCCTTACGTCTGTGATCAGCCTGATTTATGATCGTCCGCGCCAGGCAACGGGTTGCATTCCGAGTTGCTCACGCAGAAGCGCTGTCCATTGCATCGCAACGAAAATTGCTACTGACGGTGGGTGAAGAAGTAGTGAGAGGATAGGGTGGTTTAGCCCAAGGTGAATTCGAGCGGCGCCAATCCAGTTTACTAGTGAGGCGGCTCCAAGAACGCATGTTGCAGCGATGCCCGTCCAGCCTAAGGAGCTCCAGTTCCAGAATAGTGCATGCCCCAAAGTCAGGATGGGTAGTACGCTACCGCCAAGCAGTAGAATCGAAAAGACGATGATCAACTTCCAGTTGGCGATTCCTTCAGTAGCATTCTTCAGCAGCCCAATTCGAACTTGTTTCCAACCCTCGTACATGCGAACACTCGCAAGGTCAGATGCATCGATGAGATCTGTTGAGAAGCCTGCACTTCGAAAACTGCGGGGTAGTTTTAGTCCATCATGGCGCGAGCCGTGAATGGCTTGATGTCCGTCAGATTCGAAGTAGGCTTTTCGCCGCGCTAAGAACATTTGCCCGCATCCTGCTCCAAATTGCGGGTCTTTCTTGGCTCGCATTTGATCCAGGGGCAGATAGCCAAGCAAGACGTAATACATCATCGGAATCAGCATGCATTCGCTGAGCGACCCCAACTCTTGGCGTGGGAATCCGCTCAGTAAATCGACTTGAGTCTGCTCGATCTGCTGCGTCATCTTGTCGATGCAGTCTTTGGAAATGTGCACGTCTGCGTCTAAGAAAAGGAGAAGATTGTGATTCGCATGTTCGGCGAGTTGCCAGCAAGCGTGTTGCTTGCCATTCCAACCCTCAGGTAAATCCTTCGATCTTTCCAAACGTAGCCGAGAATCTTTGGCGGCCAGTTCCTCGACGATCGCAGCAGTTCGATCTTCCGAGTGATCGTCAAGCACAATGACTTCGATCGAACTGTCTTGATTGGCGAGTACATGGGAAAGCGTTTCTGCGAGGCCGAGTTCTTCGTTTCGCGCGGGAATCAGCACGGAAACGCCAGGATTCGGCGGAGTCTTGTTGCTTGGGTTATCCGCATTCTTAGAGGAAGAAACCGACTGCAGTTGAAAAAGCGGGAAGTTTCGGAAGATCAACAGCGTGGGCAGAGTAGCGAGAAAAAGCAGCGTGATCGCGAAGCAAAGGTGCAACATGATGAGCTTACGGATCCTGGATTCTCGGGTTTTGGTGCGTGGTGATTGGCTGTGAGTGTGAGTCTTGATCTTGGGCTACTTTTGAAGCACAAAATGATCCGCTACTTTTGCGGGAGCGAAATGTTTCTATCGGGTTCGGCAAAAGTTAGTGTCGGGATTAGCCCTTCCGGTGCTGTCGCACGACCCTCCCAGAATTCCTCGTTAAACTCGGAAAGTGAGGGTTACTTGAAATGGCCCAGATTGAAACTTTGCTTTGCCTGACCATCTGGTTTTGCCCAGTGGAGAGCAAGAATCATGGTAGCTATGATGGTTGATTCTTTCGACCCCCTAGCTTCGTCCAACCAATCTCTAGCTTTCGCATTTGAGCGAGGTCTGATATGCGTTCCGTTTCAGCGAATTCACTTTACGTTTTTCTTTTGGCCGTCGTTGTTTGCTTGACGCCCAAGAACTTGCCAGCCACAGAGCCTGCGCGGCCGGCCAACAAGCCGAATGTCGTCTTGATCCTGGTCGATGATCTTGGCTGGCGAGATTGGTCGGGTGCTGGGAATGAGATCTGTGTGACGCCGACCTTGGATAGGCTCGCGCGGGACGGAATACAATTCACACAATCGTATGCGGCCTGCGCCGTGTGCTCACCGACTCGAGCCGCTGTTCAAACAGGCCGCTATCCGGGACGCGTTGGGGTGACGGATTGGATTCGTTCTCAGTTCCAGCGTCCGGGCGGCAAGACTCCAGAGGCAAATCCAGTGAAGTATGTGGGTGGGCCGAACAACAGAGTTTTGTGTCCGCCGAATCCGTTTTGGATGGAGTCGGAAGAGACGACTTTGGCAGAGATGCTCGGACCTGCCGGGTATCACACTGCATACATCGGAAAATGGCACTTAGGCGACGAAGCCTGGTTTCCAGAACGCCAAGGCTTTGAGGTCAACTTTGGCGGATGCGACTACGGGCAACCACCGAATTACTTTGATCCTTTCAATCAGCCGAAGGGACGACACCAAACGCTTCGCGACGGCATCTACAAACTACCGGGTCGCGAGGAAGGCGAATACCTGACGGATCGCGAAGTCGCTGAGGCCTGCGATTTGATCCGCCAGTGGAAAGATGAGCCGTTCTTTATTCAGCTTTCGCACTACGCTGTTCATACTCCTTTGCAAGCACCGAACGATCACATTCAAAAATACATGCGTGAAGGAGTCAACAAAGGCCAAGCGACCTATGCTGCAATGGTCGAATCGGTGGACCGGGCAGTTGCCGCGCTGCAAGCGACTTTGAAGGAAACCGGACTCGAGGATAACACGATCATTTGGTTTACCAGCGACAATGGTGGTCTCGACAATGGGAAAGGTGTGCCAACGGAGAATCTTCCTCTACGTGAAGGCAAGGGGCATCCGTACGAAGGAGGAATTCGTATTCCGACGATCGTTAGTTGGCCCGGCAAGATTCCGGCGGGCACTAGCTCCGATACTCCAATCTGTTCGATCGACATTCTACCCAGTCTGACGGATATGACGGGAGTTTCCATCGTCGGAGATCAAGCAATTGACGGCGTTTCACTCAAAGAACATTTGCTTAGCGGCGGCAAGGTGGATCTCGAATCCAGGCCCTTGCTGTGGCACTTTCCGCATTATCGGGGCAGGATCACGCCCTACAGCATTATTCGCGATGGCGATTGGAAGCTGTTGCATTACTATGCGGGCAAGGACGGAAAGGGGGCCAGCAGCGAACTCTATGACTTGGCGCAGGATCCCGGCGAAGCCAAAAATGTGATTGATGGGAACTCGGCGATTGGCGACCGTTTGCGAGCTTCGATGATGAAACAGCTTGAGGCCATGAGTGCCAAGATTCCTCGCGAGAATCCAAACTACAAGACACGTTAGCACAGTAGAACCGTTCGTCAGCAGCCTCCCCTTTGAGCAGCTAGCCAATTCGTGGGCTTCCAGCGAGCTTCTGGTTTGTGCGCGAACCTATTCTGGGAACCACACTGTCCATCATTTGGTGTGGAGTGTTTGTGGAAACATCCGCTTGGATTCGAAAACCATTGCTTACAGCCAACGCAGCGAATTCCTTCGCAGGGCTTGAGATTTGCTTAGACTGCTGGCGGGTCTTGAATGCGATTTTGGATTTCGCAGTTTCAGGAAATGGTTATAATTGGTGCTGGAGCGGCAGCTTGGCTGCCTCAAAACGGTGAATACTTTAACTCGACCATCTATGACTCAGTCCAATCCGCAGGATTCCAATCGCGAAAAGCTCCTGAAGCCGCCTGCAGCTCCGCTTCCTCAATCGGAGCGCATGGCAAGCAGCGTCTCAGCCGAACAGGTCGAGAATTCCTTGAAGATGGCCAAGGCCATTGTGAAGGCCGCCGCCGAGAACCGTGGTCAGGACATCATGTTGCTTGACCTGACCGGCCAGACCGCCCTCTTCGATTTCTTCGTTATCGCCTCGGGATCGAGCCGTCGGCAATTGGGTGCGATGAGTAACGAAATCGACTTGGTGCTTAAGAATGAGTTTGGCGAACGTCGCATGAGCATTGCCGGCTACGAAGAGAGTCGTTGGATCGTCCAGGACTTTGGTAGCGTCGTTGTCCATTTGTTTGATGAAGAAACCCGAGAGTTTTATGATCTTGAAACTCTTTGGGCAGACGCCAAGCAAGTCGACATCAGCGAGATTGTGGCCGCCGCCTCGGCCCAAATGGCTAAGTTCACGGATTAGAAATCGCGCTCAATCGGCAATAGATGGCCAGCGAATTGCCTCTCTCCCGTCTGAGAAGCTTCGCAGCTCAGAAGTGTGAAAAGCAGCGATGGTCCGCTTCGTTTCGCAATGCACTACTGGCTCCTAAACCGATGCTTGCTTCGGTCGTGAGAGTTCGGAGAGAGTTCTGCATCTCGCGTCGCTCAGGCTTCTAGCCAACTGCTCATTGTCGAACCAGGAATGCGCGGGGTCGTATAAACTTTGCAGTGAGCGAGGTCTCCGATCCGTCCAAGCTAATTTGCTTTCGTGCCCAGTCGATAAGCTGCTTCTTTTGCGCTCCAAGGTTGGGCAGGATCGAAAATGGTGCTGAATCGATCGTAACCATGGACTCCGATGTTGTTGTCTTTCCAATCGTCGAGTGCCTGTAAGTATGTTCCACGCAATAAATCTACCTGTTCTCTATATTGCTCCCGACCAACCAAATTGTGCAGCTCATCTTGGTCGTTTCGCATGTCATAAACTTCTTCCGTAGCGGTCATTCCGTTGCTTGCGAACGGCCAGTAAACGAACTTGCCGAGCGGTGTCACGACAGCCAAACTGTGCACCTGATTAGGGCCCCAAACATTGATTAGCGGCAAATAGTCGTGGATTTCTTGCTTTGGATTATCTAGCAAAGTCAATAGGCTTTGCCCGTCCATGTTTTCTGGCTTGTCGAGACCGGCTAATTCGAAAATGGTGGCTCCAATGTCGACATTGCCAGTCAATGCATCACAACGAAGCTCTTTCCCGCTGCTTGGATGACGTGGATCGTAAATGATGAGTGGAACACGCGAAGATTCTTCATAGGGTAGAACCTTGGAGCCATATCCGTGCGATCCACAGAAAAATCCATTGTCAGAGCTGTAGATGATTACCGTGTTGTCGGCGACGCCTGCCTTCTTTAGCGCGTCGCGAATCATGCCCGTAGCGACGTCAATGGCGTAGATCTGTTGGTAATAGAGCGCCATTGTTGCATCGTATTTGTCCGCATAGTTCCACGAATGGAAGCGTTCGTACTGACGCCCTTGCCGACTTTGTTCAGAGAAATGCTCGCCGTGTTCGCGTCCGTAGTTCGGCGGTTTCACAAACTTTGCATTCTTGTACACTTCGGCAAACTTTGGATCCGGTTGGACAGGATGGTGCGGTGCCTTGAAGGAAATGGAAAGGCAGAACGGTTTGTCGGATTTTGCGGCATCCTTAATAAAGTCTCTGCCGAATGCCCCGTAGGAAAGCGTCGAGTGCGGGTACTCTTCAGCGTATTCCTTCATCGAAGCATTCCTCGCCGTCACGTAGGATGTTTGGCCTGGACCACCGCCCCAGCGATCAAAATCTTGCTCTGGAAGGACACCTTTCTGATTCGGCATTTTACAGATGGTGAATCCGAATTTGCCTGCAAAAGCTGTTTGATAGCCCGCTTTCCGTAGGCGGATGGGGTAGCTTTGCTGCCAGATTCGATCCAGCAAATTACCGGACTCGAAGTTGCAGCCGGATTTGTATTCAAAGAGTCCCGTCATCACATTGACGCGGCTGGCCATGCAAATAGCGGTCGTATCATAATGCCGGTCGAAGATCATTCCTTCGCGTGCAAGTAGATCTAAGTTGGGCGTTTTGGCACCTGGGGTGTCGTAGCAGCCCATCGAATAGGTGCATTGATCGTCAGCAAATAAGAAGATGATGTTCGGTCTATTCCCCGCCTGCGTTGCAGGGGGGGCTGCATCCTTAGCATGGCAGATTGGGGATCTTAGGACGAAAAACGCAACGATCGAAAATGTTAGTAGCGACTTCATGAGGATTTGTTCGGTGAGAAAAAGGCAGGAAGGGGGCAAGTTGCAGACTCAGGATACAATTTTTGCGAGCAGGCAGTTTCTCGGGTTCATTCGTCCTCGGTCATGCCAAGCTGCCCCATTTTGCGATAAAGGTTTGAGCGGTGCATGCCAAGTTGTTTCGCCGCCTGTGCCAAGTTACCTTGACTAGCGTCGATATGGCGTTGAATGTATTGCTTTTGAAAGACGTGCGTTGCGTCGGTTAGCGACATGTTTGACGGAATGCTGGAAACGTCTCCTTCCGAGCCAGGTGAAAGCACAAAAGCGAGGTCGGTTTCTTCGACCTTGTTTCCCTTGGTCAAATAGGCAACGCGTTCCATCAAATTGCGGAGTTCTCGAACGTTGCCCGGCCAAGAATGGGTGAGCAACCGTGACTTTGCTGAACTTGATAGTTGCGGAGGTCGGCGCCCAATCTGATGCCCGAACTGATCTAAGAAATGTTCTGCGAGTACTACAATGTCGTTGCCGCGTTCGCGAAGTGGCGGTAACTGCAATGTAACAACATTCAGCCGAAAGTAGAGGTCTTCCCGAAATCGTTTTTCACGCACTAGCTTGACCAAGTCCTGATTGGTGGCAGCGATGACTCGCACATCAGTTTGGACTTGTTTGGATCCGCCGACGCGAACGACAACTTTTTCTTCTAGCACTCGCAGCAACTTCGCTTGTCCATTGGGGCTCATTTCGCCGATCTCGTCTAACAATAAAGTGCCTCCTGAGGCCACTTCGAACTTTCCGGCTCGTTCGCTGATGGCATCGGTGAAGGCACCTTTTTCGTGGCCGAACAACTCGCTTTCCAGCAAAGTCTCGGCGATAGCCGCACAATTAACGGCGACAAAATCCTTGTCCTTGCGATCACTCTGCAAGTGAAGGCTTCGGGCGACGACTTCTTTTCCCGTGCCATTCTCTCCAAGCACAAGAACAGCGAGTTCCGTCGGTGCAACCCGTTCAATCGTATCGCGCAGAGCTTGCACTTGCGGGCATTCGCCGACGACATTCAACGTGTCGGAAGCGCTCTTGACCAACCGGTCGCGGGTTTGCATCAATTCCGCGATTTGCTGAGTATTCTCAACCGCGGCTGCAGCATGATTGGCCAACTCCATGAGGAACCGTTCATCGGAAGCTGCAAATTTGCCGCTCAGATGGTTTAAAACTTGGAAAACCCCGATTGGCTTTTGCTTTCGATCGAGCAGCGGTACCGTAACCAACGAGCGTGTGATGTAGCCCAGCTTCTTTCCAACTTTTGCGTTGATAGCTTCGGGATCCCCTGAGTCGTCCCAACGCTCTGATTCACCCGACTTCAATACTCGACCTGCAACACCTTGGTCGTCACGAATACGAAGCGGCTCTCCTTCGACGCCAAGAGCAGGATGGCCGACCATTTGTCGCGCTGCTTTGTCCCATAGAAAAATCGAAGCACGATCTCCTCGTAACACACGAGCTGCAGCCCGCGCCATGTTGTTGAGCAGCTCCGTCAAATCCTGGCTTCGTTGCCATTCGGCGGCTAGTTGCAGCAGAATTTGCAGTTGGGATACTTGGCCAGAGAGTTCGCTGTGGTCGGTCGCGATGAGCAGTCCACTGCGAAGCAATTGGCCGATGTTTGCGGCTTCCTCGGCGTCCAAACTATTCGGTGGGCTGACCAGCAATACCTCCGCAGGCAGAGTACGACCGGTAATCGGGACTGCCAGCCAATTATCCGCGCTGGTGACTTCCATTTGGTCACAGGCACTGGCGGCAAGTTCGACTGGCAATTGCGCCAGTGAGCCGGCGGCGCCAACAACCGCCCAACGCTCTATATCTTGATGCACCCATGCAACTCGAGAACCGGCTAGCTGAGCGCTAACGGCACTCAGCGCATCATCGCGAAATTCATCGACAGACTGACTGCGTGCGATTGCAGCGAGCAACTCGTTTGCAATATTTGTTGCGGAGGTGTCTCCTGATGCCATCAAGTTCTTTCGATAAGATCAAATAAGGCGATGAGAAGGAAACTAATCTGCCTTCGAAGTGAAGAATCGCTCCAGCACTTCATCCTCGGGCGGCTTTGTGAAAAGGGACACAGCCACCATGGCTACCAATGATGCTAAGAAGATGGTGACGACCGGCATCATTTCATAGGTATTATCGCCGATGGTTAAGTCAAATGTATAGCTGCGATTTGCACCGTAGCCGGAAGCGGCGAATTGGTAGAGCCAAGTACCTATGGCTGCCGCAATCCCAGCGTAGGCTCCCCATTTTGTCAGCCTTCGCCAATACAGTGCAGCAAAAACCAGCGGAAACAGGCTCGAAAAACCTGAAAAACACCAAACGCCAAGCGTGAAAACGCTTCGCGGGTTTGAAAGGCTCAGACAGTATGTAACAGCAACAATCCCGATGATGAAAAGCCGTGTGACTAGTACTTGCTGTTTGTCTGAAAAGCGATCCTTGCCCAAGTAATGTGTGACCAAATCATTTTCGAATATCGTTCCCAAACATAGGAACTGACTGTCAAGCGAAGACATGATCGCCGCTAAGATTCCAGCCGTTAAGAAGCCGGCCAGGATTGGAGTGGTTTGAGTTTTGACCAGGAAGGGCAAGACCGCGTTTGCATTTACGGCTCCAGATGGAGTGGTTGGTAAAGGGGGAACTGGTGGTACTAAAGCGGTTGTCGCCCAAACTCCAATTAGCACGCACGGGACCCAGACAATCATGATGAAAATCGGATGCGCCACGACGGGCAGCTTGAAACTTCCCGCACTTTTGGCCGTCAGCCAGTGCTGAAAAATGTGCGGAAACATTCCGACGGAAAGTGGAATCAGCAGATAGGTAAAGAACTTCATCTTCGAGAGATGCTCGCGCGTCGACTTGTCTTTAGCAATCGCCCCGCTGGCTCGCGCCAAATTGTCCATCAGTCCTGGACGTTCGTCGGCAGTGATTTGTTCATCCTGGTTGGTGTCGAGCTCACTTAGCAGGGCCCAACGCGATTCTGCGCGATCATTGATGGTCCGAGTTCGCTCAACCGTCTTGTTGAATGCTGTCAGCGTGGCGGCAATTTCTTCCTTCTTGCCACCTTTCCTGGCGACCTCTAATGCGGACTCAGCGGATTTCATCGCCATGGCTGCGGAGGTCTGTTCGTAGGCTAAAATCTCAGCCTTGGTAGTAACACCGTCCCGGTCTTTGTCCAACGAGAGACCTGAACCAAGTTTGTTTGCAATGACGACAAACGTTACTAAACCGAGCACCATGAAAACAATAGTTTGGAATGCATTGGCCCAAGCTGTGCCACGCATGCCACCGAAGAATACATAAATCAAAACCACGGAACAGATAATCAATGAACCTAGCCAAGGTGGCAGTCCACCGCTGGTTGCTACATCTTCAGTTTGAAAGATGCTTTCAAAGGCACCGCCAGTCATAGTCTGCATTACCGACCCGCCAGCGATGACGCCAACTAGCAAGTAAGGAATGATGAGGCCGACAAGGATCGGAAAGAGCAAGAGCCCGATTTTGTCGCTCTGCAACCGATCACGGAAGAATTGAATCTGAGTCGTGTAACCGTTTTTTCGGCCTAGCGACCAAAGCTTGACTCCGATCACAAAGAAGCACAGCGAGTGAATGATTCCGCTTGACGAGGCGAGCATTCCGTAGACGCCAATCCCCTCCTTAAATGCCTCTCCAGACGATCCTACTAACGCGAAGGCCGTCATTGTGGTTCCAAAGAGCGACATAAGCAGCAGAAAGGGGCCAATGGAATGACTGGCCAGCATGTAGTCCTTCTTCGTTCCTCGAAACAATCGGCTGGCGAAAAGCCCGAGTCCCAAAAGCAAACAAAGATAGATGACGATAATGATTAACTGCGTCATTAGTGCTCTCCCTCCGGTTTACTCTCGTTGGAATTCGTTGCACCGGAAGAAACGTCAATGTCTTCTGGCCAGGCAAATTTGGTTCCCAGGAACCAAGTAGTAGCGGCCGCAACGGAAATTCCTGCGTGGAAGAAGAGTCCGATCGGCATAAAGCCAAGGACCATCGTGTCATTCTCCCAGAGCCAGTTATCCTGGTGGAGGATGATTAACAGTAAAACCAACACCCAGATCCAGGTGCCTGAGGATTTTTGCTGGGCCATTATTGGGATCTTTTCAGTATCGCAACCATGATTGGAGCCAGCCGCACGGGACGGCAATCGCTATGTTCCCTTTTTGAAATTCACGACAAGATTTTACAAGAAACTCCCTATTGCTGACAGTAAGCACCGGGCCGACAGTAGGCCCGCGGAACGTTCGTTTGCTCAAAGTAGCGACAATGGCAAGCTTATCGCAAAGCGGCAATGCAGCATTCGTGGCGATTGTAAGAAAGCTGACGGGCGTCAACTCGAGAAAAACCCCAGCTGTGCACGCGCTCCAGGTAATGATCCATTTGCTCGATCAAATCATAGGAGGTGAGCTTGACGGTCAGAAGCAAGCCTTGAAATCTGCTCGTTGAATAAGTGACGATGTCTTCGACTGCCTCCAATGTGTAGTTTGGGGCAACGTTGGCGTCTGCGGCAAGCCATCGGAACTTGGAGTAACGCTTGCGTTTGATTGCGTTCGACTTGCTCCTCCAGTGTTCAAAGCGCGCGTGGTTTTCAATCGCTGGGTCCATTTCGGCTGGATCAACGCCGCAAACGTTGAGTCCCAAGTCCAGGAGTCGTTGACTCGCACCTCCTGGCGCGCTGCCAATCTCCACGATCCAATCGCCTGGCTGGACCGGAAGTTCACTCCACGCCAGTGCCTCCGCCATCTTCAAGTAAGCACGGCTGATCATCCTTGCAGGCGGAGGAACGGGGAAAACTCCGCCGGGCCATCTTGCATTCACTTCCGTCGCGAAGTGATAGCCAATGAGCCAGTGATTTGGCTCAACAAGCACAATATCCAAAATCTTCGACGGTGCTGCTTCGTTCGTCTGGATAGTTGTCGAGCTTGCAGGCAACTTTTTCTGAAAATTCTCGGCGACGATTTTGCTAATCTCGGAGGGGCCAGGTTCGAACCCCTGAGAGCCGGGCAGTGTCCGGTCGCGAGGGAAAACATGGAATGCGTCCCAATCGCTGCCCGTGATTTCTAGGGTTTTGTCAACGAGCTCCTCGGCGATTTCGCCTTTGACTTGGCCGAGGCCAAAACCGGAGTGGCGAATCAGCAGACCTTGCGGTGGCTCCCACGTTTCCAGGGATGAGTCGGCATTTTCGCCGGATTTGCCGCGTTTCAGCGTGATCAATCCGGGCCTTGAAAATGCAAGTCGGAAATCAGAATCCTGTTTGGAGAACTGCTGACGCAAGATGCGCTCGGCGCCGAATTGACAGACCAAGAAGGCGAATTGAGGCTCAGATAGGTCGGGCACTGTTGCTGGTCTGGCTTGAGAAAGTGGCCTTTGCGACGATTTACCTCCCAGTTTGGGGTAACAACATCTCAAGCCTTGTCATATAAATACTTATTGTAGCTTAGGCTTTGTCCGGTCCTGAGCAAGATGCATCAAATAGATGACGCTCTAACAATTAAGCTGCAGTTTAGTTCGGCAACTTGATTCCACTAAGAATGTTTCACAATTTGCAACAACCGGCTACCAATTAGGTTGCGGTATTCAGGAGAACATATGGCGAAAAAAGAAGAAGCCTTCGAAGTCGAAGGTACTGTGACACAAGCTCTGGCCAACACCCGCTTTCGCGTGCAGTTGGAAACAGGCTCAGAAGTATTGGCCCATGTGGCTGGTAGAATGCGAAAGAACTTTATTCGTATCGTACCTGGTGATAAAGTGCGCGTGGAATTGTCTCCTTACGACCTGACGAAGGGTCGCATTACTTTCCGCGAACGGTAGACGCATTTCTTGTACTCCGGCTAACGCGGTTCTGTGCGGAACTGCGATTTTGATCAGGTCTGGGCTGCAAACATAGCTTTTGCAGATGCGAAAACAGTTAAGCCTGAATTCCTTCTTGCCGGCTGCTTTGATTCTCCAAGCTGCGTTGATTTCTTGGCATTCCTGAAGCTTCGGCGTTGGTTCTACCGCTCAGCTTGGCTGCGACATCGAACTTTTCAAATTCTGTGATTAAGCTGCACGGAACTATTCGCGGCCATTGCGACGAGGTTCTTCCTTGTTGGTTTAGGACAGAATTGTCGCCGCATCCGCCTTGAATCGGGCTCGGAATCGGCCCCAAGCTAAAGTCTGGGCGGGCTTAGCAAGGATTCCACGTATTGTCATGCGTCACCTATTCAGCAAGCCAGCATGGAGTTAGCCTATTCCGTCGGGTTCAGCACTTTTGGCTGAACCACCTGAGTTGGTGTGCAATTTCACCACAACGGGAAATCATTTGATGTAACATGATGTCGGCTTGTTCGTAGCAGAGGCAAGCGCGAAAGGTCCGGAAAATTCTGGTTCCTTGCGATTTGAGAAGCAAGCTTTTCAGTTCTTTCAAAAGCTGTGGTGATTTTTTCAAATCTGTCTAGAACAAGCGCCCTAAATTAAATTTTTCAATGCCACATACGCAATGCCATCCGGCATGGGTGGCCACCCAAAATGTTCGGTTTTCAGGAGCCAAGAATGCGTTTTAGTCCCTTTCAGATACGAGCTACAGCGGCCCTTGCGCTATTGACTCTCGTAGCCCCTTTCTGTGCCCCAGCCGCAAAGGCACAGACGAGTAATGAAGTTGCTGTCGTTTCGATTGCACCTCTCGATAGAACTCTAGATGACATCACTTATTTGATGGGTGCGGCCAATGTGCCAGAGTTTGGTGGCATCTTTTCGATGATGGCGGTGCCATACACTCAAGGTATCGATAAAACGAAGCCAATCGGCGCTACAGTTACCCTTGAAAACGGCATGCCCAACGCCGTGATCTTCATGCCTATGACCGACGTCGAAGTTTTCTTTGATGCATTGGCCGGTTTTGGAGTAGATCCAGAAGGACTCGGAGACGGCTTGTATGAAATCGATATGAACGGCCAATCCGTTTATGCAAAAGACCAAGACGGCTGGATGTTCGTCGGACAAACTGAAGATTCCTTGGCAAGTGTCCCAGCCAATCCGGCAGCACTGCTAGGGGATCTGCCGAAGACCTACGACTTGGCCGTTCGTGTCAACTTGCAAAACTTGCCAGCAGACGTGAAGGATATGGCTATCGAGCAAATCCGTGCTGGATACGAGCAGGCGATGGCAATGCAGCCAGATCTGACCGAAGCGCAGAGAGCTCAGAACGCTGCAGCAGGCGAGGCTTCCATCGAGCAGATGGAAATAATGATGGACGAAACCGAAAAGCTTGTTTTCGGTTGGGCGATTTCCGAGGAAGATCAGAGGACTTTCATGGATGGTGGCATGCAATTCATGGAAGGATCTAAACTCGCTACACAAATTTCAGCTGCAGCCAACGTGACTTCGAAGTACGCCGAGTTCATCCTTCCGGGAGCATCTGCTAAGTTTCGGGCTACTTCAGAAATTGCGGAGAGCGAGCGAGAAATGGCGAAGACCAGTTTCCGCAATTCCTTTAATCAGGCATCTGCTCAAATGGACAACGGCAACCTGCCGCCAGAAGCTCAGGAGGTTGTAGACGAATTGATGGCCAGCATCGCCGAATTGATGGATAAAACCATCGATGATGGCGTGTTCGACGGAGCCGGCAGTGTTAGTGTTGCGGGAGGAAAGCTTCGCGTGCTTATGGGGGGGGTTATCGCCGATGGCAATGCTCTGGCCGACGCTTTCAAGAAACTTGCCTCGCAAGTCCCTGAGGGAGCTCCCAATGCTCCTACGTTCGAGTTCGATTATGAAACCTACCAAGGTGTAACACTGCACCGAGTAGTCATCGATGCTCCATTGCCAAACCCCAACCTGGCGGATGCGCTCGGACAACCAATTACGGTTACGATCGGTACCGGAGAAAAGAGCTTTCTGATCTCGTTTGATCCTGAAGGCGATGCTGCTGCTAAAGCTGCCATTGACGGTCTGCAATCGGCTGAAGCGGCCAAGGTTACTCCGTTCGAAGGAGTTGTTTCCTTAACGAGCTTCCTTGAGTTTGCACAATCACTAAGCCCGAACCCAATGCTCGAGAATGCCATCGCCACAATGGGCGAATATTCCGGCAAGGACAAGTTGCAAGTTTCCACGCGAATTATTCCTCGCGGAATGCTATACCGCTTCTCAGTCGACGAAGGCGTGATGAAAGCAATCGGTGAAGCTGCCAAGTCCGGTGCAGGTGGCGGCGGAGGCTTCTAAGACTGAAGCAAAGAACTGCGTCTACGCAGTGAGCTATTTCGAAACAAGAGTCGATCGAGTCATCCTCGATCGGCTCTTTTTGTAGGGCAATTGTATTCACCGGAACAGTGGTGTACTTTGGACTTGCAGCAATCTCGGCGCTGCTGGCGAGCTAAGGCAAAGACGGCTTTTTTATGCGCGTTTGTTCAAATGAGCTACTACTTTGTTATCTGTGACTGTGAACAACGGGTACAGGTGACCGTTTCTCAGTGCGGAAATACTGTTCATTGCACCTGTAGTGAGGCGGTGCCAGTCCCCTCGTTTTCCGAGCTAAAGAGAATCGCAAGCTCTTTGGACGATGAAGAGAAAAGGCAGTTTGTTCGAAATCAATACACTGCGGCCCCAGAGCCCCCTGAACCTCGATCGGCAAGAATACCGTTTGGAAACGCGACGGAGAATCTCTTGTCAAGCAACAAGCCGGACAGGATTATCGCTGGCTGCGTCCTGGGTACGCTGGTGATTACCGGCGTCTCACTTTTGAGAATAATGCAAAATGAAGGCGAGTTCTCTTTCATCGTTTTGCTCATCGCCATGCCGATTGCTACTGCACTGGGATGCGCAATTGGATGTACCGTAGTTGGCTATCAGAAATACAGACAACTGCGAGCGAACAACCGAGCTGCCCCTTGGTTCTACCGATTATTTTTCGATGGACAGCCGCTCAAGCTGATTTTAGCTGTTCCGATGCTTGCAATTGTTTCGATTGTGGTTGCGGCAATAGCCGCATAGTCGATTGGAAGTGCAACGCTGGTTACTACCACTGTCTCGGTATCCCGTTCAAGCAGGAGCAAAAAATGTCGCGAGCAATTTTTGGGGGCATATCAGAACTTCGTGTTGATTGCGTGTGGGTGCCCCAGGCTGTTGGTGCCAAAGAAGGTCATTTGTGGCGATGCACCACCCATCATCTGGAAGAGACAGCAGCCGTCGCTCACAATCAGGTTGAGCGGGTTGGCATCACCCATGCCAAAGAAGGATTTCATTTCGTCAAGGCGGCCGATCTCTTCGCCATCATCTGCCCCAAAGATAATAAAGCTGCGTCCGGTGCCAACATAGAGCAATCGGTCATCATAGGC